>DATHBQ010000220.1:0-10149 GCA_035296105.1 Propionibacteriaceae bacterium
CCGAGTGCGGCCAGCCGGTAGCGCGCCGGCTCGGGCTCGTAGCGGTCCAGCCAGAACAGGATCAGGATCAGCAGTGGGAACGAAATCGCGGCCAGCAAGGTGGTGACCAGCGTGGCCACGGGCCCGCCGCTGAGCAGGATCAGGATTCCGAGGAGCAGCGCCCCGAGACCGAGGACGATCATCGTCACCCAGGTCAGTGGCGAGCGGCGCCGTCGCAGCAGCCCGGGCGGCACCGGCGGAACGGCCGGGTAACCGTGCGGCCCCGCCGGGACCATGGCGGGTCCGGTCATCGATCACTCTCCCTGGTCTGGCCCGGGTGCATCCCACGTTACAGTCGCGGTTATGCCCGGGCTGCCCGACGTCCACCCGCGTCCCGGCCTGCCCACAGCGGTCACCGTCTACGAGGTGGGCCCGCGTGACGGCCTCCAGGCGGAGGAGACCATCGTTCCGGTCGAGGTCAAGCTGGAGCTGATCGACCGGCTCGGCGACGCCGGGCTGCCGATCATCGAGGCCACGAGCTTCGTCGCCCCGTCCTGGGTGCCCCAGCTGGCCGACGCCGAGCAGGTGATGGCAGGCCTCAAGCGCCGACCGGGCGTTCGCTACCCGGTGCTGACCCCGAACCGCCGTGGCCTCGACCGAGCCGTCGCCGCCGGGGCGGACGAGGTGGCGGTGTTCGTCTCCGCCACCGAGACCTTCGCCGCGCGCAACCTCAACACCACCCTGGACGGCGCCATCGCCATGGCCGCCCCGGCGATCGAGGCGGCGCGCGAACGCGAACTGCGGGTCCGCGGTTACGTCTCGATGGCGTTCGGCGACCCGTGGGAGGGCCGGGTGGATCCGGAGCAGACGGCGTCGGTCGCCGCCCGGCTGTTCGCGCTCGGCTGTGCCACGGTCAGCCTGGGGGACACCATCGGAGTCGGCACCCCGGGCCAGGTCCAGGTCGTGCTGCAGACCATCGCGGCGGCCGGTGTGCCCCTCAGCCAGGTCGCCCTGCACCTGCACGACACCTACGGGCAGGCGCTGGCCAACGTACTGGCCGGGCTGGAGGCCGGCGTCACGGAGTTCGACGCCTCCACCGGCGGGGTGGGCGGATGTCCCTTCGCGAGGTCCGCCACCGGCAACCTGGCCACCGAGGACCTGGTCTGGATGCTGGACGGGCTGGGCATCGCGCACGGTCTCGACCTGTCCGCGCTGGTCCGCACCAGCCGCTGGCTGGCGGAGCACCTCGGACGGCCCTCGCCGTCCCGGGTGGTCGCCGCTCTGGGTTAGCCGCCATGTCGGTTAAGGGCCCTTCGACAGGCTCAGGGCACATCTCGCGCGGCGTAGGGGTCCCGGCCGATGAAGGCGATCATCTTGGTCTGCACGTCGGCGTCGTCGGGCACCGCGACCCGCGGGCCGTACTGTCCGCTGGAGCGCAAGAGGTCCTCCATCGGCTGCATGCCTTCGAGCAGCTCGGCACACAGCGCGGGGTCGAGGGTCTCGTCCTGCCCGGTGGCTCGAGCCAGGTCCCAGGTGTGCATGAAGACGTCGGCGGTGTAGAACTGCGACACCGCCGGCCCCAGCGGCACCTCGCCGACGTGCCGGTTCTTCAGTATGCGATCGGCGGTCGCCGGGTCCTCAAGCAGCGCCTGGATCTGGTCGCTCAGGGCCCGCCAGGCGCCGACCGGGTCCTCGTCGACCGAAGGACCCGCCTGCAGGGTGATCCCGGCGCCGCCGGCCAGGAAGCGGGGGAACCATTCGACGAGGTGGCGGACGACGTCGCGGGCGGTCCAGCCCTCGACGGGCGCCGGCGCGTCCCAGTCGGTGGTGCCCTCGACGCGGGCGGTGAAGCCGCCGGCCACCCAGCGGTGGAGGTCGGCAGGATCCTGCTGGAGGACGGACTCGCGGTTCATGAGACTTCTCCTTTGGTTCGATGACGCAGCGTGATGAGCACGACCGGGCCGGACTCGACCGGGCTGAGGACGGCCGGAGTGAGGCCGCGAAGGCTGAAGATGGCGCCCGGGCACAGGTGCAGGGCGGCGCCCGAGGCGACGCGGAGCTCGACGCAGCCGACCTCGAGCACGGCCAGGGCGTCGTTCCAGGGCGCCTGGCGGCAGTGCAGCCGGCCGCCGGCCGGGATCCGGTAAACCTGCCGGGCGACCTGGGCGGGGAGCGGCCGGGACCTGAGCTCACGCAGGGCCGGCACCCGGCCGGATGGATGGGCGGTGGTCACGGGAGCACCGCCGGCAGCCCGAACGCCTCGAAGTGCTTGACCCCGAAGGTGGTGATCGCCCGGATCGTGCCGTTATCGGCCAGGTCCAGCACGTCGATCTTGTACGCCCGGAACTCGGTCTCACCGGCCGTGCGCAGGTAGCAGGCCGCGGCCGGCTGGGCGTTCGCCCGGGTCGGGACCAGCCGCCACTCGCCGAACTCGCGGGCCCGGACCGCCAGGCCGCGCACGGTGTCGCGGCCCTCGAACAGGTAGGGGGCCGGCGGCATCGTGACCCGGATGTCGTCGGCCAGCAGCGCGAGGGTGGCGTCGACATCGCCGGACTCGTACGCCGAGATGTAGCGGGCCAGAACGTCGGCGTCAACGGCGGCCCGGCGGTCGTGCTCCCAGTCCTCCCGCTCGTCCACCGGAAGGGCGGACCGCAGGGTGGCTCGGGCCCGCTGCAGGGCGCTGTTCACCGCCGGCACCGACAGCTCGAGGAGCTCGGCGACCTCCGCCGCGGGCCAGTCGAGCACGTCCCGCAGCACCAGCGCCGCCCGCTGCCGGGCCGGCAGCAGCTGCAGCACGGCCAAGAAGGCCAGACCGATCGTCTCGGTGGCGACCACGGCCGCATCCGGCTCGGCCTCCGCCGGGGCCGCCTCGGCCAGTAGTCGGTCGGGGTAGGGCTCCAGCCAGGGCACGTCCTTGAACGAGCTCAAGGTGGCCACCCGCCGCTGGTTCGACCGGAGGTGGTCCAGGCAGCGGTTGGTGGCGATCTTGTAGAGCCAGGCGCGCAGGTGCTCGGGCCGCTCGAGGTCGGCACGCCGCCGCCAGGCCTGCAGCATCACCTCCTGCACCGCGTCCTCGGCCTCGTCGAACGAGCCCAGCATGCGGTAGCAGTGCACGTGCAGCTCGCGCCGGTGGCGCTCGGCGCGCTCGCTGAACTCGATGTCGGTCTCCATCGACCGGGTCACGTTCGCCTCCCTCGGGGTGGTCGGTCTGCCCAATGAGACGGCCGTGGGGCCGGGAACTCATCGGTCCTGCGCTAGGTTCGCAATCGAGGAGGTGGGGGTGGCCGACATCGACGATTTCGACATCGACAAGAGCATCGCAGCGGCGTGGGCGGAGTTCCAGGCCCGGCTGAGCGAGGTCGTCTCGATGATCGACGAGTCGGGCGACCTGACCATCGGCACGGGATCGGACGACGACGAGGCGCCGTTCGTCCGGCTGAGCAGTCCACGCCGGCACCTGGTCCGCGGCGAGGCGGCCGGCAACGCGGCACTGGGGAAGGACTACCAGCTCGGTCCCGACCAGCTCGCCACCCTGGAACGCCTGGGCTGGCAGCCCCCGTCGGTGGCCGGCGACCGACCGAGCTCGCACTTCTGGGTGGAGTGTGACCAGGACGAGGCGGAGCGGGTCAGCGAGCTGGCCGTCCGTGCGCTGCGGGACGTCTACGGGGTTCAGCACCCCATCTTCCTAGCCCCGGACCAGCTGGCCGAGGTCCTGCAGCCCGGTCCGGCGCCGGTGGAGACCAGCACCGGGACGTTGGTGCCCGCCGGACCCGGCCTTGCGGTCACCGTGCCGCGCAACCGACCTCACCTTCTCGAGCTGGTGGACGCCGAGCTGGTCCGGATGTTCGGCTATCCACCGATCCACGACACCGAAGGGGATGTGGCGATCCGGGTCGGATCGACGATGCTCTTCCTCCGCACCGCTCCCGACGCCCAGGAGGTGGTGGTCTTCGCCGCGGTGGTGCACGACGTGGCCGGCCGGTCCCGGGCCATGGAGGTGCTGAACGACCTCAACGTTGAGGCCCGCTGGGTGAAGTTCCAGTTGGTCCGCGACCGGGTGTTCGCCACCGTGTCGGTCCTGGCCCGGCCGTTCGTGCCCGCTCACCTGCACCACGCGGTCAAGATCCTCGCCGAGACCGCCGACGGCATCGACAACGACCTCGCGGTGAAGCTCGGCGGCCGGACCACGTTCGACGACCACGCCGAGGACGCCTGATCGACCCCCTGGTACGCCCCGAGGTCGGGGACGGTCCGGTCGTGGTGCCCACGTACGACCCGGACCTGCCGATCATCGCCCGGCACGCCGACATCGCCGAGGCGCTCCGCGACCATCCCGTCGTGGTGGTCGCTGGGGAGACCGGGTCGGGCAAGACCACCCAGCTGCCCAAGATCTGTCTCGAGCTCGGTCGCCGGTCGATCGGCCATACCCAGCCACGGCGGATCGCCGCCCGGACGGTGGCCGAGCGGGTCGCCGCCGAGCTGGACACCGACACCGGCGACCTGGTCGGCTACCAGGTCCGGTTCACCCGGCGGGCGTCCAGGGCCACCCGGCTCAAGGTGATGACCGACGGCGTGCTGCTGGCCGAGATCGCCCGCGACCGGGACCTGCGCCGCTACGACACGATCATCGTCGACGAGGCCCACGAGCGGAGTCTGAATATCGACTTCCTGCTCGGCTACCTCCGCCGGCTGCTGCCGCGGCGACCGGACCTCAAGGTGATCATCACCTCGGCGACCATCGACACCGAACGGTTCGCCGCCCACTTCGCCGGTCCGGACGGCACCCCGGCCCCCGTGGTGGAGGTGTCCGGGCGGACCTACCCGGTGGAGGTGCGCTACCGGCCGCCGCCGGTGGTGGCCGGCGAGGCCGACCAGGTCGCGGCGGTGCTGGACGCCGTCGCCGAGCTCCGCACCGTCGGGAACGGCGACATCCTGGTCTTCCTGTCCGGGGAGCGGGAGATCCGCGACCTGGCCAAGGCGCTGCGCGGCGCCCGGCTGCCGGCCACCGAGGTGCTGCCGCTCTACGCCCGCCTCTCGTCGGCGGAGCAGCATCGCGTCTTCGCCCCACACGCCGGCCGCCGCATCGTGCTGGCCACCAACGTGGCCGAGACCTCGCTGACCGTGCCCGGGATCCGGTACGTCATCGACCCGGGCACGGCGCGCATCTCGCGCTACTCCGCCCGTACCAAGGTGCAGCGGCTGCCGATCGAGCCGATCTCCCAAGCGTCCGCCGCGCAGCGGGCCGGTCGGTGCGGACGGGTGGCGCCCGGCGTCTGCATCCGGCTGTACAGCGAGGAGGACCTGCTCAGCCGGCCGGAGTTCACCGAGCCGGAGATCCTGCGGACCAACCTGGCGTCGGTGATCCTGCAGATGGCCGCCGCCCGGCTCGGCGCGATCACCGACTTTCCGTTCGTGGAAGCACCGGACCGCTCCCAGGTCAACGACGGTCTCCGGCTGCTGACCGAGCTCGGAGCGCTTGCCGACCCCGGCTCCACCGACACCCCGCGGCTGACCGCGGTCGGGAGGCGTCTGGCGGCGCTGCCGGTGGACCCGCGGCTCGGGCGGATGCTGGACGAGGCAGAGCGCCAGGGCTGCCTGCGGGAGATGCTGGTGGTGGTCTCCGGACTGTCCATCGTCGATCCGCGGGAACGCCCGGCCGACCAGACGGAGCGGGCCGATGCCCTGCACCGCCGGTTCTGGACCTCGGCGACGGGCCCTGATCCTGTCGAAGGGCCTTCGACAGGATCACGCGGGGACGCCTCACCGGTGGTCTCGGACTTCCTGGCCTGGCTGCACCTGTGGGAGTACCTGCGCACCCAGCGCAAGGCCCTCTCCGGAAACGCCTTCCGCCGCCTCTGCCGCGACGAGTACCTGCACTTCCTCCGGGTCCGGGAGTGGCAGGACCTGCACGGCCAGCTGAAGGAGATCACCCGGGAGCTGGACATGACCCGCAACGACGTCCCGGCGGCCCCCGAGCGGGTGCACACCGCCGCGCTGGCCGGGCTGCTGTCCCAGATCGGGCTCGCCGACGTACGCGACGAGGGCCGGTCCGGTACCGGCGGAACCAAGCGGCGCCGGGCGGGCCTGCAGGAGTACCTGGGGGCCCGCGGCGCCCGCTTCGCCATCAGCCCCGGTTCGAGCCTCGCCCGCACGCCGCCGCCCCTGGTGGTCGCGGCCGAGCTGGTCGAGACCAGCCGGCTGTGGGCGCGGACGGTCGCGGCGATCACCGCCGAGCAGGTCGAGGAGGTCGGCCAGCACCTGCTCAAGCGGCAGTACTCCGAGCCGCACTGGTCCGCCCGCAGCGGCTCGGTGCTCGCCTACGAGACGGTGAGCCTGCTGGGCGTGCCCATCGTCGCCCGACGCCGGGTCGGCTACGGCAGGGTCAACCCGGCCGAGGCCCGGGAGATCTTCCTCCGCTCGGCGCTGGTCGAGGGGCAGTGGCGGACCAGGCACGCCTTCTTCGCGGCCAACCAGGCCCTGCGGGCGGAGGTGGAGGCACTGGAGGAGCTGACCCGGCGCCGCGACCTGCTGGTGGACGACGAGACCGTCCTCGCCTTCTACGCCGCCCGGGTGCCGGACGGCATCGTCTCGGCCGCGCACTTCGACGCCTGGTGGAAGCGGGAGGGGCAGCAGAACCCCGACCTGCTGACGCTGACCTGGGATGACCTGACCACCTCGACTCCGGCGGCGGATCCGGAGGCGTATCCCGAGACCTGGCAGATGGACGGGCACGAGCTCACCCTGGACTATGTGTTCGCCCCCGGCCGGCCGGACGACGGGGTGACCGTCCGGGTGCCGCTGTCGCTGCTGAACCAGCTCGACCCCGCTCCGTTCAGCTGGCAGGTGCCCGGACTGCGGCTGGCGCTGGCCACCGAGCTGATCCGATCGCTGCCCAAGGCGGTCCGTCGCCACTTCGCGCCGGCGCCGGAGTTCGCCCGCCGCGGCCTGGACTGGCTGGCCGCCCACCCGGCCGAGCGGCCGGAAACGTTCCCGGTCGCCCTCGGCCGGGCCCTCCGCGCGCTGACCGGGGAGCCGGCCGACCCGGCGGCGTGGGACATCGAGTCGGTGCCGGACCACCTGCGGGTCGGCTTCGCCGTGCGGCCCGACGACGCCCCCGACGCCGAACCATTGGCCACGGGCAAGGACCTCGCCGCCCTGCAGGCCGAGCTCGCGCCGCGGCTGACCCGCACGCTGGCCGCCGCCGCCTCGGCGCTGACCCGGACCGGGGCCACCCGGTGGGAGTTCGGAGCCATCCCCGACCAGGTCCGGCTGCCTGGCGACGGCCACGCCATCATCGGGTTCCCGGCCCTGGCCGACGAGGGCAGCACGGTCGGACTCGTCGTCCTCGACACCCCTGGCCGCCAGGCAGCCAGCCACCGGGACGGCCTGCGCCGGCTGGTGCTGCTCAACACCCCGGACCCGACGAAGTGGGTGGTCTCGCACCTCAGCCAGCGCGACCGGCTGGCCCTCGCCGCCGGCCCCTACCCCTCAGTGCCCGACCTGCTGGCCGACGCCCGGCTGGCCTCGGTGAGCGAGCTGGTCCGCCGAACCGGGATGACGGTGCGGGACGAGGCCGGGTTCGCCCGCCTGTGCGACGCCGTGCGGGTCGACAACCCGGAGCTGATGCAGGGCATCGTCCGGCTGGCGGCGGAGCTCGTCACCACGGCGGGCGACGTCCGGGCCGACCTGCCGGCCGCCCGAGCGGTGAGTCCCGCCGCGGCCGACGACCTGACCGAGCAGCTGGAGAACCTGATGTTCCCGGGCTTCCTGGCGGCGACGGCGTACGAGCACCTGACCCAGCTGCCGCGCTACCTGCGAGCGGCCTCCGTGCGGATCGCCGGTCTGCGCACCAACCCGACCCGGGACGCGGCGAACCTGGCCACGATCCTCGGGATCGAGGACGCGTACGCCGAGCTGGCGGCCGCGGCGCCGCCCGGCCCGCTGCCCGACTTCGTGGACGAGGTCGGCTGGCTGATCGAGGAGCTGCGGGTCAGCCTGTTCGCGCAGAGCCTGCGCACCCCGGTCCCGGTGTCGGAGAAGCGGGTGCGGACGGCGCTCCAACGCGGCCGGGCGCGACTGGACGAACAGGTCCCGCCGGGTGGTCGCAGGTAGATTGGGCGCATGTTGGATCCGCGCCAGCTCTACACCTTGGACGAGGCTGTGCTGGTCAAGCTCAAGGAGCACCGGCCGGTGCTGATCCATCAGCTCGACGGCTTCGTCGACGCCGGGCAGGCCGGGCGGCTGTTCTCGGCCCACCTCCTGGAGACGTTGGACCACGAGGTGCTGGCCACCTTCGACCATGACCAGCTGCACGACTACCGCAGCCGGCGGCCGGCGATGGTGTTCGACACCAACCAGTGGAAGTCCTACGCGGACCTGCACCTGCGGCTCTACCGGATGGTGGACGAGCAGGGCGAGGTGTTCCTGCTGCTGCACGGTCCGGAGCCGGACGTGCAGTGGGAGCGGATGTCGGCGGCGGTGCTCGGGCTGATCGAGCAGCTCGGGGTCCGGCTGACCGTCAGCGTGCACGGCATCCCGATGGCTGTGCCGCACACCCGGCCGATCACCCTGACCGCCCACTCCACCGACACCGAGCTGGTGCAGGGCTACCGGAGCTGGATCGACCGGGTGGAGGTTCCGGCCAGCTTCACCGGTCTGCTGGAGTTCCGGCTGGGGCAGATGGACCGCAAGGCGATGGGCTTCGCCGCGCACGTGCCGCACTACCTGGCCCAAGCGAGCTTCCCGGAGGCGACGCTGACCCTGACCCGCTCGCTCAACTCCGCCACCGGGCTGGCCGTCCCGCTGGCCCCGCTGGAGAAGGCGTCGGCGACGAACATGGCCGACATCGCCCAGGAGATGGTGGGCTCGACCGAGGTGCAGGAGCTGGTCGCCACCCTCGAGCAGCAGTACGACGCGCTGCAGGTCGACCGGCAGGAGCAGGTGCCGAGTGCGGAGGAGATCGCCGCGGAGTTCGAGCGCTTCCTGGCCGACCGCGAGAAGAACGACTGACCCGCTCGTCGAGCATCGCCGGGTGCGAGACGAGCACAATAAGGTCGTGCCGCAGTCGCTCGCCGAGCTGATCGATCTGCTCGACCTCGAGGAGATCGAGATCGGGCTGTTCCGGGCCCGCCAGCCGGACACCCGGCTGCAACGGGCGTTCGGCGGCCAGGTGCTGGCCCAGGCGCTGGTCGCGGCGGCGCGTACGGTGGCGGTCTCCCGGGTCCTGCACTCCCTGCACGCCTACTTCCTGCGGCCGGGCCGGACCGACATCCCGATCGTGTACGACGTAGAGACGGTGCGCGACGGCCGGTCCTTCTCCTCCCGCCGGGTGGTGGCCCGGCAGGGCGGGCAGGTGATCTTCTACCTGTCCAGCTCCTTCCACGAGTCCGAGGGCGGGTTCGAGCACGCCGACCCCGTGCCGGACGGGGTACCCGGGCCGGACGAGAGCCCGCGGCTCGCCGAGGTCCTGTCGCAGGTGTCCGGCCGGTCGGCGGCGCTGTGGGAGCAGGAGTGGGGCGTGCTCGACGTGCGCTACGTCGGCGACTCCCGGCCGGGCGGTTCGCTGGTCGGCCCGCGCCATCCCGCCCGCGCCCGGGTGTGGGTCCGGGTCGACGGCGAGCTGCCGCAGGACCCCCGGCTGCACCAGGCCGCGCTCGCGTACGCCAGCGACCTCACCCTGCTCTCGGCGACTACCGTGCCGCACAACGTCTTCATCGGCATCAACGTGATGGCCACGTCACTGGACCACGCCATGTGGTTCCACCGGCCGTTCCGCGCCGACGACTGGCTGCTCTACGACCAGGTGTCCCCCTCAGCCTCGGGCGGCCTCGGCCTGGCCACCGCCCGGCTCTTCCAGCACGGCACACTGGTCGCCGCCGTCGCCCAGGAGGGCCTGATCCGGCCGTCCCCCTGAGAACGCGACGCCAGTCGGGCCCGGATCCCGCGACACGCCGGGTAGTGGTGAAACGCGCGTAGCAGATCCAGGCGCGGAGGCCCTTCGACAAGCTCAGGCACATGGGAATCGCTCGTCGAGCATCGGAGGAGTGCCCGGGTGCCGGACGGAGGAGCGAGGAGCGAAACACGTTCTTCGTTTCGCGAAGAACGACGAAGCCGGCAGCTCGGAGGGCACTACGGGGTGCGAGACGAGCACAGGAAAGGGAGCGCGACGGG
>DATHBQ010000221.1:0-10149 GCA_035296105.1 Propionibacteriaceae bacterium
GAACGCCGAGTACGCCACCTGACGGTTGGCTTGCGCCGCCGTTACCGGTCAGTAGCACCTGCACGGGCGATGTATAGGCTCAGGTCTACGGGGGCGCCGCGCCAGCTGGAGCGGTCGGCAGACCAGCACTCGGGCACAACGGTGAGGCACTTCCCAGATGTCCGACAGCACGCCGCCCTCCGCGGGCAAGCTCCGCCTACGACGCCACCTGCTCGGCGGGGGTGCAACGCTGGCCCTGGCTGTCGCACTGGCGGTGTCCGGTCCCTCTCCGGAGGCGCGCTCGGCGGCTCCGGCCGTGGGCCTCGGACCCACCGCCAAGATCACGACCTCCACCACCGGAGGGGACCTGCTCCGGGACGGCCGGCCGAGCTCGACCAAGGACAACGTCGGTCGGGCCTGGAGCGGCCGCGCCAAGGCGGGGGAGTGGGTCCAGTTCCGGTGGACGTCGACCAGACGGATCACCGCGGTCCAGCTCTACGGCTCCACCACCGGAGCGCGGGTGATGTCGGGCCTGCTCACCTTCGACAACGGCACCGCCCTCGAGGTCGGGGAGTTGTTGAACGACCCACGGTTCCCGACGGTTGTGGCTTTCCGGACCCGGTCGGTCAGGTGGGTGCGCTTCACCGTGACTCGCGTCGTGGGGACGGGCAGCATCGGCATCTCGGAGCTCCGGGTCTATCCGGTTGGCGGCACACCACTGCGCTACGGGGTGTCCGATCCCTCGACCACGACCGACGAGCGCGACAACCCGGCCTGCGCACCGAGAGCTCCGCAGCAGGTCCAGGCGGGCCTTATCTACGTGCTGTGTCCGCAGACCTACAGCCGGGTCCGCGGCACCCGCCCGGTCACCGTGCAGGCCGCTGGGCTCACCCGGGTCGGGTTCACCGCCTGGTCGGCTGAGCCGGGCACGTCGGCGCTGCGGGAGATCGTGGTGCCGGTGGTGGGCGATCGGGCCAGCGCCAGCATCCCCTTCGGCCAGCTCCGCGCCGGACCGGTCTTCGTCCAGGTGCGGGCTCTCGCCGGTCCAAGCCGAAGTGCGAGTTCGCCGACCTACTTCCAGCTGTACAACGCCGGCACCCCGCTGACCGCCGGGGTAGGAACCGGGCCGGGCGCCAAGGGCAAGACGCTGGCCTACCGCGACGAGTTCAGCCGGCCGTTCTCCATCTCCAAGGAGGGCCGGAACCCGTCGGCGGACTACCCGGCAGGCAAACCCGAGTACTGGGGGGTCTCCCAGTTCGGTGATGCGATCTTCCCGAACCCCGCCCGCGGCTTCGACAACCTGAACACTGTCGACAGCCGGTACCTGAGGATCACCGCCCAGCCCCTCCCGAATGGCTATGCCGACCCGAACGGCTGGGGTCGTCGCTATATCGGTGGCCTGATCGGCTCGGCCCGCCCCGGTGGCTCTGGGTTCTCGGCCCGGTACGGCTACTTCGAGGCGCGCGTCCTGGCTCCGGCGGCGCCCGGCACCTGGCCGGCGTTCTGGCTGCTGCCGTCGGACAACCTCATCTCGCCCAAGCCGCGCGTCGCCGAGATCGACGCCGTCGAGCTCTACGGTCACGAACCCCTCGGGTCCTGCCACACCACGCACTCCTACGGCGACGGCCGGGACTCCGGCGGCATCGCCCTCTGCGACCGGCGCTACCGCACCGCGCCCGGCGCCCTGCGCTGGCACGTCTACGGGGTCAGCGTGAATCCAGACGAGGTCGTGTACTGGATCGACGGCAAGGTCGTCGCCCGCGCCCCGCAGGTCAGGGGCGGTGAGAAGCCGATGTTCTTCATGCTCGACCTCAACCTCGGCGGCGGCTGGCCGGTGAAGCTCGATCCGGTGCAGAACCGGGCGGCGATGTACGTTGACTGGGTGCGGGTCTACGTGTGATCAACTTGGCATAAAGTTCAATGGCATGACATAGTCATGCACATGACTCCTTCTGTCGGCGTGCCGGCCGCTGGGTTGTCCCTGGTCGAGAAGGCCTCGATCCTCACTGAGACCCTGCCCTGGCTGGAGACGTACGCCGGCAAGACGGTGGTGATCAAGTACGGCGGCAATGCGATGGTGGACGAGGAGCTGAAGCAAGCCTTCGCCCAGGACATCGTGTTCATGAAGCGGTGCGGCGTGCACCCGGTCGTCGTCCACGGCGGCGGGCCGCAGATCTCGGCGATGCTGACCCGGCTCGGGATCCCGTCGGAGTTCCGGGGCGGGTTCCGGGTGACCACCCAGGAGGCCATGGGGGTCGTCCGGATGGTGCTGGTCGGCCAGGTCGGCCGGGACCTGGTGGGCCTGATCAACCGGCACAGCAGCCTGGCGGTCGGGATGTCGGGTGAGGACGGCGGCCTGTTCACCGCGACCCGGCGGGGGACCGTGGTCGATGGCCAGGAGGTCGACCTGGGGCTGGTCGGTGATGTGACGACCGTGCGGACCGAGGCGGTCCAGGGGCTGATCGACGCCGGCCGGGTGCCGGTGGTGGCCAGCATCGCCCCGGACGCCAACGGGGTGGTGCACAACGTCAACGCCGACACCGCGGCCGCGGCCCTGGCCGTCGCGCTGCGGGCGGAACGGCTGGTCGTGCTCACCGACGTCGAGGGGCTCTACCGGGACTGGCCGAACAGCACCGAGACGATCTCCGAGCTCTCGGCCAGCGAGCTGCGGGACCTGATGCCCCGGCTGGAGTCTGGCATGGTGCCCAAGATGGAGGCCTGTCTGCGGGCGGTCGAGGGCGGGCTGACCCGGGCCACGGTGGCCGACGGCCGGGTGCCGCACGCGCTGCTGCTGGAGATCTTCACCAACGTGGGGATCGGCACCATGGTGACCCAGGACGGGCTGGTCCGGCTGGGCAGCCGGGTCTTCCCCGCCTCCGAGGGCATCCCGCCCCACGAGTACGCCAACGGCGAGTTCCAGGAGCTCCGGTGGTGAGGGGAGAGCCGGCCCTGCTCAGCCGGGAGCTGGCCGGCCCGCCCACCCCGTCCGGTCCGGTGCTGGCGGCGTACGCGGACTCGGTGATGAACACCTTCGGCCCGCCGAAGCGGGTGTTCGTCCGGGGCGAGGGCTGCCACGTGTGGGACGCCGACGGCCGGCGCTACCTCGACCTGCTCTCCGGCCTGGCGGTGAACGCCCTCGGCCATGCCCACCCCACCGTGCTGGCTGCCATCACCGGTCAGATCGCCACTCTCGGCCATGTGTCCAACTTCTTCGCCACCCCGGCCCAGGTCGCCCTCGCCGGCCGGCTCGGTGCGATGACCGGTGGAGTCGACCCCAAGGCCTTCTTCACCAACTCCGGCACCGAGGCGAACGAGGCGGCGTTCAAGATCACCCGGATGACCGGCCGGCGGAGGATCGTGGCGGCCGAGGGGGCCTTCCACGGCCGCTCGCTCGGCGCCCTGGCCCTCACCCACAACCCGAAGTACCGGGAGCCGTTCGAGCCGCTGCCCGGCGAGGTGACCTTCGTGCCCTACGGCGACGCCGAGGCCCTGGCCGCCGCCGTGGACGACACCGTGGCGGCGGTGGTCCTGGAGCCGATCCAGGGTGAGAACGGCGTGGTGGTACCCCCGGCCGGCTACCTGGCCCGGGCCCGTGAGCTGTGCGACGCCGCCGGGGCCCTGCTCTGGGTCGACGAGGTGCAGACCGGGATGGGGCGCGCCGGCTGCTGGCTGGTCCATGTCGCCGAGGGGGTGACCGCGGATATCGTCACCGTGGCCAAGGGGCTGGGCAACGGGTTCCCGATCGGGGCCTGCATCGCCAACGGCCGGGCGGCGACCCTACTGGGTCCCGGCAGCCACGGGAGCACCTTCGGCGGCAACCCGGTGGCGGCCATCGCCGGGCTGGCGGTGATCGCGGTGATCGAGCGGGACGGGCTGCTCGACCGCGCCGAGGACGTCGGCGCCCACCTCGCCGATGCGGTGCTCGGCCTCGGCCACCCGACCATCACCGGCGTACGGGGCCGGGGCCTGCTGCGCGCGGTCACCCTGTCGGCCCCGGTCGCGGCGGCGGTGGCCGACGCGGCCCTGGACGCCGGCTTCATCGTCAACGCCCCCCGGCCCGACGCGCTCCGGCTCGCCCCGCCGCTGGTGGTCAGCACCGAGCAGCTCGACACGTTCGTCGCGGTCCTACCGGGACTGCTGGACGGGGTGACGTGACCCTCCGCCACTTCCTCGCCGACGACGACCTCACCGCCACCGAGCAGGCCGCGGTGCTGGACCTGGCCGACAAGCTGAAGGCCGACCCGTACGCCGTCCGCCCGCTGGCCGGTCCGCGCAGCGTGGCCCTGCTCTTCGACAAGCCGACCCTGCGCACCCAGACCTCGTTCAGCGCCGGCGTCGCCGAGCTCGGCGGCTTCCCGATGGTCGTCGACGGCCGGCTGGCGCAGATCGGGGAGCGCGAGCCCGTCGCCGACGTCGCCCGGGTGCTGGGCCGGCAGTGTGCCGCCATCGTGTGGCGGACCTTCGGCCAGGGGCGCATCGAAGAGATGGCAGCGTACGCGGGGGTGCCGGTGGTCAACGCGCTGACCGACCGCTACCACCCGTGCCAGGCGCTGGCCGACCTGATGACGGTCCGGGAGCACCGGGGCGGACTGTCCGGGCTGACCCTCGCCTACGTCGGCGATGGGGCCAACAACGTGGCCCACTCCTATCTGCTGGCCGGCGCCCTGGCCGGACTGCACCTGCGTATCGGAGCGCCGACCGGGTTCCAGCCGGAGGCGGAGATCCTGGCCCGGGCCGAGCGGCACGCAGTCGTCTCCGGCGGCAGCGTGCGGGTCACCGAGTCGGCCACCGAGGCCGTTGCGGGGGCCGATGTCGTGGCCACCGACACCTGGGTGTCGATGGGTGCGGAGAGCGACGGCCGGGACCGGTCGACCCCCTTCGCGCCGTACGCGGTGACCGCCGACCTGCTGGCCTCCGCCCCCGGCGCGATAGTGCTGCACTGCCTGCCGGCCCACCGTGGCGCGGAGATCAGCGCAGAGGTCCTCGACGGGCCCCGCGCGGTGATCTGGGACGAGGCGGAGAACCGACGGCATGTCCAGAAGGCCCTGCTGGCCTTCCTTCTCGACGAGGAGAACCGCACGCCATGACGACCACCAACGGTGGAGTGCTCACCCGGACGGCCCGGCTGTCCAAGATCATCGACCTGCTTGCCACCCGCGAGGTCCGGTCCCAGGCCGAGCTCTCGGACCTGCTGGCCGCCGACGGGCTGCACGTCACCCAGGGCACGCTGTCCCGCGACCTGGTCGAGGTCGGTGCGGTCCGGGTCCGCGGCTCCCGGGGCCAGCTGGTCTACGCCGTGCCGGCCGAGGGTGGTGACCGTCGGCCGCAGGCCGGCGAGCAGGTCAACTTCGCCGCCCGGCTGGCCCGGCTGTGTCACGAGGTGCTGGTCTCGGCTGAGGCCTCGGCCAACCTGGTGGTGCTGCGGACCCCGCCGGGCGCGGCGCAGTACCTGGCTTCGGCGGTCGACCACGCAAGCCCGCCCGACATCCTCGGCACCATCGCCGGTGACGACACCGTGCTGGTGATCACCCGGGACCCCGACGGCGGGACAGCGACGGCCGAGCGCCTGCTGTCGATGAGCCGGACCGGCCGACCCAACCCTTCTGACTCCGACATCCCGAGGGGGGACCACCCCCCCGATTCCCCCCGTACAAGCAGAACAAAGGACCAACCGTGAGCGATCGCATCGTGCTGGCGTACTCCGGCGGGCTGGACACCTCCGTGTGTATCGGCTGGCTGACCGAGGAGACCGGGCAGGAGGTGGTGGCCGTCGCCCTGGACGTCGGCCAGGGCGGGGAGGACCTCGACGTCGTCCGTCAGCGGGCCCTGGACTGTGGTGCGGTCGAGGCGGTGGTCATCGACGCCCGGGACGAGTTCGCCGAGGACTTCTGCCTGCCGGCGCTGCGGGCCAACGCCTTGTACATGGACCGCTACCCGCTGGTCAGCGCGCTGTCCCGGCCGCTGATCGTCCGACACCTCGCTGCGGCGGCCAAGGCGCACGGTGCCAGCGTGGTCTCCCACGGCTGCACCGGCAAGGGCAACGACCAGGTGCGCTTCGAGGTCGGCATCGCCAACCTGGCCCCTCAGCTTCGGGTGATCGCGCCGGTGCGCGACTACGCCTGGACCCGGGAGAAGGCCATCGCCTACGCCGAGGACCGCGGCCTGCCGATCGAGGCGAACAAGAAGTCGCCGTACTCCATCGACCAGAACGTCTGGGGCCGGGCGGTGGAGACCGGATTCCTGGAGGACATCTGGAACGCACCGACCGAGGACGTGTACGCCTACACCGCCGATCCGAGCCAGCCGCGCGAGCCGGACGAGGTCGTCGTCACCTTCGAGGCGGGCGTGCCGATCGCCATCGACGGCGAGAAGGTGTCGATGCTGCAGGCCATCCAGCTGCTCAACGAGCGGGCCGGCGCCCAGGGCGTGGGACGGCTGGACATGGTGGAGGACCGGCTGGTCGGGATCAAGAGCCGCGAGGTGTACGAGGCGCCCGGCGCGATCGCCCTGATCACCGCGCACATGGAGCTGGAGAACGTGACCGTCGAGCGGGAGCTGGCCCGCTACAAGCGGGGCGTCGACCAGCGCTGGGGCGAGCTGGTCTACGACGGCCAGTGGTACTCACCGCTCAAGCGGGCCCTCGACACCTTCATCGACGAGGCCCAGCGCGCGGTGTCCGGTGACATCCGGATGGTGCTGCACGGCGGCAGGGCCACCGTGACCGGACGGCAGAGCGACGTCAGCCTGTACGACTTCAACCTCGCCACCTACGACGAGGGGGACAGCTTCGACCAGTCGCAGGCCCGTGGCTTCATCGAGATCTACGGCATGTCGAGCACGTTGGCCGCCCGGCGCGACACCGGACTGCTGTAGACAGTGAGGCCGTGACCACCGAGATGCGCCCCGAGCCTGTCGAAGGGCAGCAGGCCTCGACAGGCTCAGTCCGCATGGAGCACACCGGCCGCCTGTGGGGCGGCCGGTTCGCCGCTGGTCCGGCCGAGGCCATGTTCGCCCTCAGCCGCTCGACCCACGTCGACTGGCGGCTGGCGCCCTACGACATCGCCGGCTCGCGGGCCCATGCCCAGGCCCTGCACCGGGCCGGCCTGCTCACCGACGAGGAGCTGGCCGGCATGGCCACCGGTCTGGATCGGCTGGACGAGGAGGTGTCATCCGGCACCTTCACGCCGGCGCCGACCGACGAGGACGTGCATGGCGCGCTGGAACGGCGGCTGACCGAGCTCGTGGGCGCCGCGCTGGGCGGTCGGCTGCGGGCCGGCCGCTCGCGCAACGACCAGATCGCCACCTTGATCCGGATGTACCTCCGCGATGCCGCCAAGGCCGTGGCGGCCGAGCTGCGCGATCTGGTGGCGGCGCTGGCGGAGCAGGCCCGGACGCACCTCGGGGTGGCCATGCCCGGCCGCACCCATCTGCAGCCGGCCCAACCGGTGCTGCTTTCCCACCACCTGCTGGCCCACGCCTGGGCCCTGCTCCGCGACCTCGACCGGCTCCGCGACCTCGACCGCCGGCTGGCCGTCAGCCCGTACGGCTCGGCCGCGCTGGCCGGCACCTCGCTCGGCCTGGACCCGACCCTGGTGGCGGAGCAGCTGGGTTTCTCGGGCAGCGTGGCGAACTCGATCGACGGGACGGCCGCCCGCGACGTGGTGGCCGAGGCGGCGTACGTGCTCGCCCAGATCGCGGTGGACCTGTCCCGGCTGAGCGAGGAGGTCGTGCTGTGGTGCACGCCGGAGTTCGGCTTCGTGACCCTGGCCGACGCCTGGTCGACGGGGTCGAGCATCATGCCGCAGAAGAAGAACCCGGACGTCGCCGAGCTCGCCCGCGGCAAGACCGGGCGGCTGATCGGCAACCTGACCGGGTTGCTGGCCACCCTGAAGGGGCTGCCGCTCGCGTACAACCGTGACCTGCAGGAGGACAAGGAGCCGGTCCTCGACTCGGTCGACCAGCTCCGGTTGCTGCTTCCCGCCGTGACCGGGCTCGTCCGGACGCTGACCTTCCATCCCGACCGGCTGGAGGCGCTGGCACCGCGCGGCTTCGCCCTGGCCACGGACCTGGCCGACTGGCTGGTGCGCCGGCGGGTGCCGTTCGCCGAGGCGCACGAGGTGGCCGGGGCCGCGGTCCGATACTGCGAGCAGCGGGGGATCGACCTGCCGGAGCTGACCGCCGACCAGGTGTCGGAGATCTCGCCGCTACTCGGTCCCGACGTCCTGACCGTGCTCACCACGCAGGGATCGATCGAGAGCCGCGACGGGCGGGGCGGGACCGCCAGCAGCCAGGTCCGGCACCAGCTCGACGAGCTGCGGGACGAGGTCGAGCGGGTCGCCGACTGGTGACCGGCCGTCCGCCGGCGGTTCGTCAGTGCCCAGACGGCGGTTCTCGGTCACTAAGGTGGCATCCCGTGACCGATGTTCTGGACGAGCTGACATGGCGTGGGCTGATCGCCCTGTCCACCGACGAGAACGCGCTGCGCGCGCAGCTGGCCGCCGGACCGATCACCTTCTACGTCGGCTTTGACCCGACGGCGCCGAGCCTGCACTTCGGCAACCTCGTGCAGCTGATGGTGGCCCGGCACCTGCAGTCGGCCGGTCATCATCCGCTGATCCTGGTCGGCGGTTCCACGGGCCTGATCGGCGACCCCAAGGAGTCGGCGGAGCGGGCGCTGAACGCCAAGGAGGTGGTGGCCGAGTGGGTGGAGAGGATCCGTAGCCAGGTCGAGCGCTTCGTCAGCTTCACCGGGGACAACCCGGCCCGGATCGTCAACAACCTGGACTGGACCGGGTCGGTGTCGGTGCTGGACTTCCTGCGCGACATCGGCAAGCACTTCCCGGTCAACCGGATGCTGGCCCGCGACGTGGTGCGGAACCGGTTGGAGGAGGGCATCTCCTACACCGAGTTCTCCTACGTGCTGCTGCAGTCCTTCGACTACCTGCAGCTGTTCCGCGGCTACGGCTGCACCCTGCAGACCGGCGGCAGCGACCAGTGGGGCAACATCACCGCCGGTGTCGAGCTCATCCGGCGGGCCGAGGGCGTCCGGGTGCATGCCCTGGCCACTCCGTTGCTGACCAAGGCCGACGGCACCAAGTTCGGCAAGACCGAGAGCGGGACGGTCTGGCTCGACCCGGAGATGACCTCGCCGTACGCGTTCCACCAGGCCTTTCTGAACGTGGAGGACGAGAAGGTCATCGAGTACCTCAAGGTGTTCAGCCCCCGAAGCCGGGATGAGATCGCTGAGCTGGCTCGGCGCACGGATGAGCAGCCGCACCTACGGATGGCCCAGAAGGCGCTGGCCGACGACGTGACGGATCTCGTGCACTCGCCGACGGAGCGCCAGGCGGCCGTCGCCGCCGCGTCGGCGCTGTTCGGACGGGGGTCGCTCGACGAGCTCGACCCCGGCGTGCTGGCCGGAGTGGTCGCCGAGGTGGGCGGAGTGCAGCTGAGCGGACCCGGAACCGAGGTCTCGGTGGTCGACCTCCTCGAACGCAGCGGCGTCGTGTCGAGCCGCGGCGCGGCCCGGCGGGCGATCGCCGAGGGCGGGGCCTACCTGAACAACCATCGGGTCACCGACCCGGAGGCGGTGCTGGGACCGGAGGACCTGCTGCACGGCCGCTACGCGATCCTGCGCCGCGGCAAGAAGACGGTCGGTGCAGTGGCGTTTGAGCTGGCCACCTCGGACGCCTAGAGTAGGGCGGGTCGCAGCGGGGCACCGGACACGGGATCGAACAGATCCGTGGTGGCCGGCCCGGGAGGACTCTGCGGGAATACCACCGAGGGATCGCTGGTTGACCTAGTAGAGCGCGTCGGACGGGCTCGAACCGCAGCGCCTCACGGCGCGGCAGGAAGAGGACCGGCCGGGGGTTGACCTCGGGGCATCCGGTGCGTAAAGTAGTCAAGGCCTCATCGGGGTGCAGGACACCACGGATCGACCAGATCCACGGTGGCCGACCCGGAGGAAACCCACTGGCATCGAGACTCCCGGGTCTGGCCGCGCTCCTCGAGGAGTCGTCCGATCCGGAGCCGTCGAGACGGCGGGGAGGAAGTTCGGCCAGAGTTTGACTCGGATCGAATGACCTCGTAAAGTTGGTCGAGTTGCCCCAAGCCGGGAAGAAAGCCCCGGCGCGGTGTGCGCCCGAAGCTTGAGAACTCAACAGCGTGCTA
>DATHBQ010000222.1:0-2896 GCA_035296105.1 Propionibacteriaceae bacterium
CGGCGGTCTGGTTCATGTGTCGGCCTCTCCGGAAGTACTGGACTGTCCAGTACCAACACCTGAACTCTAGCGCACGCAGTACTGGACGGTCTAGTATGAGTTGGTGAGCGTGGTGGCGACCGAACCTCAGGCAGTGGAGCCGGGCCGCTCGGCCCGGAAGCGGGCGGCCATCCTCGACGCGGCACACGCCCTGTTCCTGCAGAAGGGGTTCGCCGGCACGAGCATGGACGACGTCGCGGCCCGGGCCGCGGTCTCGAAGCAGACCGTCTACAAGAACTTCGCCGACAAGCAGCGACTGTTCACCGAGGTGATCACCAGCGACGTCGGCCGGCTGGAGGACACCACCCGGGCGCGGATGGCCGCGATGCCGGACAGCACCGACCTCGCCGCCGACCTGACGGCGTTCGCCCGCTGGCACCTGGGCCAGGTGATGCAGCCCGGCCGGTTGCGGCTCCGGCGGATGCTGATCGGGGAGGCCGAGCGCTTCCCCGAGCTTGCCCAGGCCTGGTACGCCAGTGGCCCGGAGCGGTCCTCGGCCGAGTTCGCGGGGTGGTTCGAGGCCTGGGACCGGCGAGGACTGCTCCGGGTGCCGGACCCGCTGCTGGCCGGTCAGCAGTTCAACTGGCTCGTTCTGTCGATCCCGCTCAACAAGGCCATGGCGTACGCGACCGACGAGCCGTTGTTCAGCGCGGCGGAGCTCGATCACTACGCCGACGAGGCGGTCCGGGTCTTCCTGGCGGCGTACGGGATCAAGGGCTGAGGCCGTCCAGCGGCGTGGTCACGGCCAGCAGCTGCTGGTCCACGCCATCACGGCCTGAATCTGCTACGCGCGTCTCCCGCCTGGCCGGCGTGTCGCGCCCCGAGCGGGTCTCTGGAGTTGCGTTCTCAGCCTGCCACCGGTTTCCTGCCGCTCAGACCCTGCGCCGTGACGGCACCGTGCTCGAATGCCGGCTCCTAGGATGGCCGGCGGGCGGCGGAAGGTAGGAAGCGTGATCGGGCACCGGCAGCGCCACGCCCATGGCGGCGAGGACGCCGTGATCCGGTGGGCACGGCTCTACGACCTCGGGTTGCGGCTGTGGTGGCGCCGAGGTGACAAGTGGCGCCGCGACCTGCTCGACCGGCTCGACCTCCGACCGGGGCAGACGGCGCTCGATGTCGGCTCGGGCACCGGTCATCTGGCCCTCGCGCTGGCCGACCGGGTGACGCCAGGCGGCTCGGTCGAGGGCGTGGACCCAGCCAAGGAGATGGTCGACCGGGCCATGCGGAACAACCGTCGTCGGTCGCGCCCGGTAACCTTCATCGTGGCGCGGGCCCAGCAGCTGCCGTTCCCGGACGAGAGTTTCGACGCGGTGACCTGCACGCTGGCTCTGCACCACGTCGCCCGTGGCGACCGGGCCGCCGCGGTGGCCGAGATGCAGCGGGTGCTGCGGCCCGGCGGTCGGGTGCTCATCGCCGAGTTCGACGGGGCCGGTGGCGGCTTCACTCCGCTGGCCCGTCTCCACACCCGCCATCCTGAGCATGCCGGCGCCCTCGACCAGGCGACCGATCTGCTGACCGCGGCCGGCTTCGCGGCGGTGACCCGGGGATCGACCACCATCTCCGGAATCGGCCAGGTGGTCGGGCGTCGTACCCGGTAGTCCGGGGCCAGAGCGTCCGGTGTCACATCGGCGCGGTTGCCCGGGTCATCCTCGATGACCCCGGACCGAGAGGAACGTGACACTGGTGGACGATGCCGCCTGGCTGGCCGAGCGCTTCGAGGAACAGCGGGCGCGGCTTCGCTCCGTGGCCTACCGGATGCTCGGCTCGACGAGTGAGGCCGATGACGCGGTGCAGGATGCCTGGCTGCGGATCAGCCGGGCCGACACCAGCGAGGTGGACAACCTCACCGCCTGGCTGACCACGGTTGTCGCCCGCGTGTGCCTGAGCATGCTCCGTCGGCGGACGTCCCGGCGGGAGGAGCCGCTGGACGGCCAGCGGCCGGCGGTGGGGACGAGCCACCAGCTGGGCGGTGACCCGGAGGAGGAGGCGGTGCTCGCCGACTCGGTCGGTCTGGCGCTGCTGGTGGTGCTGGACACCCTCACACCGGTGGAGCGGCTGGCCTTCGTGCTGCACGACATGTTCGCGGTGCCCTTCGACGAGATCGCCCCGATGCTCGATCGCTCTCCGGCCGCCGCCCGCCAACTGGCCAGCCGGGCCCGGCGTCGGGTCACCGGCATCGGGCCCGTCGCCGAGGCCGACCTGACCCGGCAGCGCCGGGTGGTGGACGCCTACCTCGCCGCCGCCCGCCACGGGGACTTCGAGGCGCTGGTCGCTCTGCTGCACCCGGATGTGGTGCTGCACGCGGACCCGGCCGCCGGGCCCACTCCGGAGCCGGTGATGCTGCGCGGCGCCCGGCTGGTGGCCCGGGGGGCGACGGCGGCGGGGGAGCGTGCCCGGTTCAGCCAGCCGGCGCTGGTCGACGGGACGGTCGGGGTGGTGATGGCCCCGCGCGGAAGGCTGTTCCTGGTGCTGCGGTTCACCATCGTCGACGAGCTGATCACCGAGATCGACATCATCGGCGACCCGGACCGCCTTCGTTCCCTGGAGCTGGCAGTCCTCACTCCGTGACGTGCGCTCGCCGGCGGGGCAGCGCGAGGAGCACAAGTCCGGCGGCGGCCCAGGCGATCAGCACCCACCAGGGCGCGGTGCTGCCGGCGCCGTCGAAGAAGGAGACCGAGCGCACCAGCTGGGCGCCGGCGCCGGGAGGCATGGCCTGACCGATCTCCCGCCACGGGCTGGCCAGGAACTCCGGCGCCGTCGTCGCCCCCGACAGCGGGTTCCCGACCAGGGCCAGCAGCAGGGCCCCCAGCACCAGTCCGGCTCGGCCTCCGACCCACTGCAGGCCGACCAGGGCGAG
>DATHBQ010000223.1:0-5609 GCA_035296105.1 Propionibacteriaceae bacterium
GGTCAGGCGCTCGTCGAGCTCGGCCAGAGTCAGCCGCCCCGCCGCGTGGTGCTCGGCGAGCAGGTCCGCGACGCGCTCGCGCTCGGCATCGCCGACACGGAGCTGGCCAGCTGGAAGGTTGAGATCAGTCACTGCGTTCTCCTGGGGTTGTGGGGACGGCATACGCCGCCAGAGAGTCGTTGAGCAGCGCCCCGACGGCGCCGGCAACCTCGTCGAACGGCCGGTCGTCGAGGCCCTGCAGCGGTCCGTTGAGCCAGAGCACGGCCAATCCGTGCACCGCGGACCAGGCGAGATAGGCCACCGACCGCTCGTCCGCCCCCGCCGCCCAGCCGTGGGCCTGGGCGACGCGAACCGCGTCCACGAGCCGGTCGAAGGTCGCGTCGGCCGCGATCTGCAGGGCCGGTTCGTCGCGGCGGCACAGGTCGGTCCGCCACATCACCTCGAAGTGGGACCGGTGCTCCAGCGCGAAGCGCAGGTAGGCCTGACCGGTAGCTCCGACCCGGACCCGACCCGGCTGGTCGGCCGGCACGGCGGCGAGGGCCTGGTCCATCGCCTGCCCGAGCAGCTCGAAGCCCTCCTGGGCGATCGCGGTGAAGACGGCGGTCTTGTCGGCGAAGTGGTTGGCCGGGGCGGCGTGGGAAACCCCGAGCTCACGGGCCAGCGCCCGCAGGTTGACCGCGGACGGACCGTCGCTGGCCACTACCGCCAGGGCGGCATCCAGCAGATCCCGGCGCAGGTCTCCGGCGTAGTAGGTGCGGTTCCGCCGAGCGTTGTCCACGGTCGTCATGGCCCACGCCTCTCGTCTAGATTGACAGTGCCAATCTACTCATCCAGATTGGCGCTGTCAACCTAACGGCTCTAACTCCAGCTGCGCCCTCACGAAACCGGTCAGTTGCGACAGCTCCGGGTGTTTCGAAGTTGTCGCAACTGACCGGTTTGTCAGGAGACGGGCAAGTTGAGCTCCGTGCGTAGGTCGGCCGGGTCCATGTCGGGAGTCGGCTCGGTGAGGTAGACCTCCCAGTAGGTCTCGCTCGGGGTCAGGCCCTGCTCGGCGATCCAGGCGCCCAGCTGCTGCCAGGCCTCGCCGAGACCGTCGAAGCCACCGGCGTACAGCACCCGGGCGACCCGGCCACCGGGCAGCTCCCCCGCCTCCGCCGATCCGTCCGGCTCGATCGGCCGATCGGTCGGGAAGCCCACCGCCACGTCGATCGTCTCGTCCGGCACACCCCGGTACAGCCCGAAGGCCGGACCGGTGGGCGATACTCCCTGGGCCGCGATCACCTCTCCGAGCACCGAGAACGACCGGTCGAAGAAGTCGGTGATCTCCCCCGCCGAGACCGTCCCCCGCACCACGGCGGCGGTCCTCGGCTCCAGGTTCACCAGCTCAGGGATGGACTTGTCGGTGGACCCGACCTCAGTGGTCATCGCGTTCTCCTCTCATCGCTGATACCCACCGAAGGTTAGGGCCCAGCACCGACGCTCAGCGGATCGGCGGCAGATCCCAGTCCTCGTTGCGGGTCCGCCACAGGTGGACCGCCACCAGCGCGCAGGTCAGGGTGGTCATGCCCCAGCCGCCGAACACGTCGAGCCAGCGTGACGGCAGGATCACGGCGGACACCAGGTGCACCGGCTGGGACAGGGCCATCACGGTCGCGGCCCACAGCGGCAGCACCCGCGCCCGGTGCAGGGCGATGGCCAGGATCACCAGGCCCAGGATGTGGCCGAGCACCCAGAAGGAGCCCACGGCCATGGACAGCACCGTCGAGTCCAGGTGCCCGGTGAGCGCGGTGACCTCGTCGACGCCGTAGCCCGCGGCAAGGAGCACTGTGGCGGTGTAGTCGGTGTTGCCGATCGCTCCCCACAGCGCATACGCGGCGAAGGACAGCACCGTTCCCACGGTGGCCAACACCGGCGCGCCACGACGGGCGACGTAACCGAGGGTCAGCATTGAGACAATCATGCACGGGGTGAGGAACGCGCCGAGCCAGATCAGCAGGTTCATGGTGGCGGGCGCCGCGGCGGTCTTGGCCACGATGGTCGTGGGGTCGTCGTTGGTCCAGTACGGCAGGATCGCCCGCGCCACGGTGACCAGCAGCGGCCCGATCGGCAGGGCGATAGCCAGGGCGAGGCGCCAGAACGTACGAAGGTCACGGACCTCGGTCCGTGGTTGGGCGACGATCCGTTGATCGGTGATGGTCATGAAATGCTCCTTGTCTGAGGTAGATCTCCGGCCACCAGACTGCGGAGCAACCGGGGCCTGTCGCATCGACACCGGCACCGAACTTGGGCTCAGTGCTCGTACTGATGCCGCCGCCGACCGAACCGCCTAGGGTGCTGGCATGATCGGCCCTGCACGGCTCACCGCCGTCCAGATCGGGCTCGCCGCCGCAACGGCGCTGGCCGGTCTGGTCCTGATGGCGCTGCGGCCATCGGCAGGACTGCTCGGGTACTGGCTCGTCCCGGTACTGATCGCCGGAGTCAACCTGACCCTGGCCACGATCGTGGCCCGCCGGGCGCCGGACAACTGGTGCGGTCCGCTGTTGGCGTTCTCGGGCCTGGCCCTGGTCGCCAGCAACCTGATCGACGTCTACTTCAACGCCGCCGGCGCCGACCCCACCCTGCCGCTCAACCCATACCTGCTCGCCTTGTACCAGGGCGCCTGGATGGTCTACTACGTGCCGCTGGCGCTGCTGATGCTGTTCTTCCCTACCGGGAGGTTGCTGACTCCGCGCTGGCGCTGGGTGGTGATCGGGCTGGTCCTGGTGCCAGTGGTCTTCGCGGTTGCGGCCGGCTTGGTCACGATGCCCTACGCCGAGCCGTTCGCTGACCGACCGCGGGTCTTCCCAGGCTGGGTGGTGGCGGACATCGTCGCGTACGGCGTGCTGCCGATCTTCCTGGGCCTGCTGGTCGCCAGCGCGGCCAGCCTGTTCCTGCGCTACCGGCGAGGTTCGGTGGCCGAGCGGCTGCAGCTGCGGTGGATGGCGGTGGCCGCAATGACCATCCCGCTGACCCTGCTGCTGTGCTGGGCCAGCTATCTCGCCTTGCGCACGGCTGATCTGGTTGTGATCGGGCTGGCCGCGATGTACGTGGCGGTGCCGGTGGCGACGACCATCGCCCTGGTCCGCAGCACCTGGTTCGACGTGGACGAGCTGCTGGTCCGGTCGACGGTGTACGCGGTGCTGGCCGGCGTGGTGCTCGGCGCCATCGCGGTGGTCTCCGGCCTGGCCGGGGTGCTGGCCGCCCGGGAGTCGGTGGTGGTCGCGGTGTCGGTGACCGTGCTGACGCTGATCATCCTGCTGCCGCTGCGCCGCCGGCTGAACACGACCATGGCCGCTCTGGTCTTCCCACACCGGGAGCGCACGCTGCGGGCGGTCAGTGAGCTGCAGCGCGACGTGCACGCCGGCGTGCGCGCGCCCGAGGAGCTCGAAGCCACGCTGCGGGAGGCGCTGGACGACCCCGGTCTGCGGGTGGGCTACCGGATCCCGGGCCGGACGGCGTTCGTGGACGCGGCCGGCCAGCCCGTCGAGCGCTCGGCCGCGGCCGACCCGGCGGCGGCGATCGACATCGAGCTGGCCGGGGACCGGATCGGGCTGGTGGTCGGCACCGAACGGCCGCCCGGCTGGACCGCCGAGCTCTCCGGCGTGGTCGCCCTGCTGGCCGAGATCGTCCGGCTGCGGCTGGAGACCGCGCAGGCGCTGCAGCAGGTCGAGGCCAGCCGACGACGGCTGGTGCAGGCCCAGGACGAGGAGCGCCATCGGCTCGAGCGCGACCTGCACGACGGAGCCCAGCAGCGCCTGGTCACCCTGGGCATGGAGCTGCGGTTCGCCCAGCGCCACCTCGGGCCCGAGGACGCAGAGGTCGGCCGGCTGCTGGACTCCTCGGTGACCGAGCTGCAGAGCGCGGTGGCGGAGCTGCGCCAGATCGCCCACGGGCTGCGGCCGAGCAGCCTGGACGACGGACTGCCGGCGGCGCTGGCACACCTGCGGTCGCGGACCGGGGTGCCGATCGACCTACAGGTCGATGTCGGCGAGGTGCCGGAGGACGTCAGCGTGACGGCCTACTTCGTGGCCAACGAGGCCGTGGCCAACGCGGTCAAGTACGCGGCCGGACAGCGGATCGCCCTCTCGGTCGCCCAGGCGTCCGGGTCGCTGACCGTGCGGGTGCAGGACGACGGCCGCGGCGGCGCGGTGCTGCGCACCGGCTCCGGGCTGGCCGGCCTGCGGGAACGGGTACGGGCATTGGGCGGCGACCTGACCGTGGTGAGCCGGGCCAACCACGGCACGCTGGTCGAGGCAGTGCTGCCGTGCGCATCCTGATCGGCGAGGACGCGGCGCTCTTCCGCCGCGGTCTGGCCCGGCTGCTGGAGGACGCCGGTCACGAGGTGGTGGCTCTGGCCGGTGATGCCGACTCCGCCCGCGACCAGGTGGCGGCCGAGCGGCCGGACCTCGCGATCCTGGACATCCGGATGCCGCCGGACCACACCGACGACGGGGCCCGGCTGGCCGCCGAGCTGCGGGCGGCGTACCCCATGCTCGGCATCGTGCTGCTTTCCCAGCACGTAGAGACCAAGCACTCGGTCGGTCTGGTGCGGCAGGGCCGCTTCGGCTACCTGCTCAAGGACCGGGTGCTCGACGTCGACGAGTTCCTGGACGTGCTGCAGCGGGTCGCTGCGGGCGGGTCGGCGCTCGACCCGGAGGTCGTGTCCCGGCTGCTGGGCGCCTCGCAGTCCGACAGCCGGCTGGCCCACCTGACCGCCCGGGAGCGGGAGGTGCTCGAGCTGATGGCCCAGGGCTGGACCAACGGCGGCATCGCCCGCCGCCTCTGGCTCACCGAGCGGACCGTGGAGAGCCACGTCCGCTCGATCCTGGCCAAGCTCGGCGTCTCCGACGACACCGACGGCCACCGCCGGGTGCTTGCCGTCCTCGCCTACCTCGAGGCCCACCGCCCTTAGGCTGCGGTCATGACTGACCGGGTGGCGATCGTGACCGGAGCTTCGTCGGGCATTGGGGAGGCGACGGCGCACCGGCTGCGCCAGACCGGCTTCGTCACCTACGCCGGAGCGCGGCGGGTCGACCAGATGTCCGTACTCGCCGACCAGGGCGTGCACGTCGCCGAGCTCGACGTCACCGAAGAGGAGTCGATGGTGGCCCTGGTCGACCGCGTGCTGGCGGAGCAGGGACGCGTCGACGTCCTGGTCAACAACGCCGGCTACGGCTCCTACGGCGCGGTCGAGGAGGTGCCGTTGGACGAGGGTCGGCGGCAGTTCGAGGTCAACCTGTTCGGGCTGGCCCGGATGAGCCAACTGGTCATCCCGTCGATGCGCTCCGCCGGGTCGGGCCGGATCCTCAACGTCTCCTCGATCGGCGGTCACTTCGGCGAGGCCCTGGGGGCGTGGTACCACGCCAGCAAGTTCGCCGTGGAGGGCTTCAGCGACAGCCTGCGGCTGGAGCTGCACGAGTTCGGCATCCACGTGGTGGTGATCGAGCCCGGCGCCATCCGGACCGAGTGGGGGGACGGGGCACTGGAGAGCGCCCGGAGGTACTCGGGCTCCGGCGCGTACGCCGGCCAGGTCGAGGCGATGGCCGCTCTCTACGCCCAGGCTGATCAGC
>DATHBQ010000224.1:0-5121 GCA_035296105.1 Propionibacteriaceae bacterium
ACCCATATCTGACTCCTTTCTCGTGGAACTGCCTTCCTTGGGTCCCGCTACCCACTCTGCCGCCGCGCCCACCATCTCCTGATCCGGAGTGCTGGGTCGAACGGACGGCGGCGGGTACGGATACGCCATGGCGAAGGGGAACTATCCCGCGGACTGGGACCGCAAGTACACCGATCCGGAGCTGCGGCTACGGCTCAAGGACGAGGTCGTTGCCGGCGACAAGGGCGGCAAACCCGGGCAGTGGAGCGCGCGCAAGGCGCAGCTGCTGCAGCACGAGTACGAGAAGGCGGGCGGCGGCTACCTGGGCGAGAAGGACGCCACCCAGCAGCACCTGTCCCAGTGGACCGAGGAGGACTGGCAGACCTCCGACGGCAGCGCCCGAGCCCGGACCGACGCACCGGAGGAGAAGGGCGGCGCCGCCAAGCGG
Source organism: Propionibacteriaceae bacterium (assembly GCA_035296105.1). Taxonomy (GTDB): domain Bacteria; phylum Actinomycetota; class Actinomycetes; order Propionibacteriales; family Propionibacteriaceae; genus Microlunatus. The sequence goes on from DATHBQ010000224.1 coordinate 428, forward strand.
TACCTGCCCAAGGAGGCCTGGGACCAGCTGTCGGACGACGAGATCGAGGCGACCAACGCGGCCAAGGCGGAGGGCAGTGCCCACGGCGAGCAGTTCGTCGCCAACCCGGAGCCGGCCGCCGAGGCCGGCCGGGCGGTCCGTCACGACCACGCCCAGAGCGGCGAACGGCCGCCCGACTGACGCGGGCGTACCCGTGCTCTCGGCAGCGCCCTCGGAAATCCCTACGCTGTCGGCATGGTGGAACGCATGCAGCTGATGCTGCGGCTCGAGCGGGTCATGGAGGAGACCGAGTTCGGCTGGTCGCTGCTGATGGTTGGGGAGGACCAGTCCCGCAAGCTGGCCGACCTGACCAACGACCTCAAGCGGCCGTACTCCACCAGCGGCGACGAGAAGCAGATCGTTTCCGGCTACTCCTACTGGGGCATCGAGCCGGCGATCGCCTGGCAGCACGCCACCCGCGACCCCTACTACCCGGTGATGAAGGACGGCATCGACTCCTTCACCCAGCGGTGGAACGACCTGCAGCCCGCCCTCGCTGGCCCGAAGTTCCACTACTTCAGCCTCGGTCCGGGCACCGGGGAGAAGGACCGGACCGTGCTGCAGACCCTGCAGCCGACGTACCCGGAGATGCTCTACGTGCCGGTGGACATGAGCTCGGAGATGCTGCGGATCTGCCTGCAGCCCATCCAGCACCTGCCGTTCATCAAGACGTTCCGCCGCCAGACCCTCCCGGTGCAGCTCGACTTCTCCGACGAGGAGAACCTCGACGAGCTGCAGGGGCTGCGGGACCGCCTGATCGGCGACGAGCCGATCCTGTGGGGCCTGCTCGGCAACACCATGGCCAACTTCGAGGACGACCTGGAGCTGACGGAGCGGTTGACCACTCTGCTGCGACCGCAGGATCTGCTGATGCTGGAGGTGGCGACGACCACTGAGCTGGCCGACGACGTCCCCGAGCGGATCTCGACGGAGTACCTGCGCAGCAAGGCGTTCTGCGAGTTCGTGACCAGCGCCCTGCACCAGCACACCGACCTGCCGATCAACATGGATCGGCTGCAGATCTACGGGGAGAACGTCGACGAGCGCTGTGTGGTGGTGAAGGCGGTCTACCACCACAACGACGAGGACGCCAAGGTGACCCTGCCGGACCGGACGGTGATCACGCTCAAGCAGGGCGACACCATCCGCCTCTACGTGAGCCGGAAGTACCTTCCCGAGGCCCTGCATGCCGAGCTGCACTCTCTCGGCCTGACCACCAAGGCGACGGCCGACACCACCTGGGCCGTCCGGCGCAAGTCGTACCGGTTCGGTCTGCAGCTGATGCTGCTGAGCAAGGACGCCGCGCCGGAGCCGATTTCCAGCCCGGCCCGGGACCTGTTCCGCAGCTGATGTTCACGCCGCGCCGGATCATTGTCATGGTGACGGCGGCGAGCCTGGTCGCGGCGTTCGTCATCAACATGATCTGGTTCGTCACGTCCCGCGGCGCCGGGCGGCTGGAGCCGGTCGTAGGGGTACTGGGCATCCTCGCCGGCATCACCGGTCTGTTCGCCGAGCGCTGGGCGGCAGCGCAGGAGGCCCGCGAGGCCGCGCTGGACGCCATCCGGGGCGAGCTGGGGGCCAACGACAAGCTCCTGACGTCGCCGGCCTTCGGCGAGGGCCCGGACCAGCCGCTGAAGCGTACGGTCTATCCCCGGCTGCACCTGTCCGCGGTGGATGCGGCCTTCGCCGGTGGCGCGTTGTCCACGACCCGCGATGCCGAGCTGATCACCGCCCTGCACGGCTGGCGTAACCAGGTCGTCCGGTTCAACTCCCAGCTCGCCCTGGCCGAGCTGCTGGCCTTCACCCTCGAGTCCGAGGCCGTGCTGCGCGACCTGCGCGACGGGCTGCACGGCCCGGACGGGCCGCTGACCAAGATGCGGGCCGAGATCGAGGCCCTGCTGGGCCGGCTGGAGACGGCCGGCCGCTGAGGATGCGGGCTGAGCCGTCGGAGCCCTCCGCGGCGGTGGCAGATGCGGGCTGAGCCTGTCGAGGGCCGTCCGGATCTGGCCCTTCGACAAACTCAGGGCGCCTTCGCACCGATCAGGACCGAGGCCGGGTGGCCATTGACCAGGATGTCGTGCCGGGCCGTCGGCACCAGGCCGGCCGCGCCGAGAGCGCCAGCCATGACCTCAGCGTTGCGGCGATTGATCAGCAGCACGTAGCGGCCCCGGCCCGGGTGCAGGATCCGGGCGAAGGACCTCCCGATCGCCTGTCCGAAGTCGGGGAACGGGCGGCCCAGGTCCTCGTGCTCGCCCCAGGGCGGATCGGTGACGACGACGTCGATGGCGCCGTCGGCGATGCTCGGCAGCGTCAGCGCATCCTCGGCGAGCAGGCGGACCCGGAGCCGTCCGGGCAGCTGCGCGGTCAGGGCGCGACGGTGCCGCTCGAGGTCGAGATCGGAGTACGCGAGCGACCGGGCCGGCAGCTCGGCCCGGGCCACCACCAGGGCTCCGGTGCCGGCGAAGGGATCGAGGAACCGGTCCTCGGCCGTCGGCTGTGAGGCGGCGACCAGCATCGCCGCCAGCTCCGGTGCGATCGCCCCCTTGGCCGCCGGCGTACGCGGCCGCTTGGGCAGCCGGGCGGCGAACAGCAGCTCGGGCAGTCCCTGGCGGCCGATCACCCAGTACTCCTGACCCATCCCGCGGGGGTCCACCCGGCCCCCGGTGTGGCGGGCGACCACACGCTCCAGGCCAGTGCGGGCACGCTGCTCGATCGGCACCAGACCGCCGTCCACGTGAGCCATCAGCCGGAAGCGGTCGGAGCGCTCGGGGAGCGGCGGGAACTGGTCGCGCCGCAGTCCCTGGCCGAGTCGAGCGACGCTCTTGGCGAGCTCCTTGCGCTCGGTCGTCGCGACGACCACGAAGGCGTTCTTGAGGAACGGGATCGCCGCCACCGCCGGCGGAGCGGCGGCGGAGTCCAGGATCATCGCGCTGTCGTCGGCGTAGCTGACCCGCAGCCGCTCGAGGCGGGCCGCGAGCGCCTCGCGGACGAGGCCGCCGGTGCCCGCGGTGAACTGGACGTAGTAACGCATCGTGCCGCCGCGGCTAGGCCGAGCGGGTCATGGCGGCCCGGCGCGGGTCGTCCAGCAGCGGCTGCAGGGCGAGCTCAGCCGCCCCGACCAGGGCCGGGTGCGGGAGGGCCGCCGGACGCAGGTCGACGGCTGCAGCGTGGTCGAGGAAGGACCGGTACGCCAGCCCGGCGCGCAGCTGCATCTCCGAGGCCCGTAGCAGGTCGGCGTACAGGCCGCCGAGCACGATGCGGTCCGGGTTGAGCACGTTGACCAGGCTGGCCAGCCCGGCGGTCAGCCGGTCGGTGATCTTGCTGACCGCGGCCCGGGCGGCCGGATCGGTACCTGCCGCCACCACCACGTCGCGGGCGGCGGCGAGGGTCCGGCCCGCGCCTCGACCGCCGACGGCCTCCAGCAGGGCCTTGGGATCGGCCTCGGCCGCCAGGCAGCCGGCGTTGCCACAGTGGCAGAGCCGGTCGTTCGCCACCGGGAGGTGGCCGACCTCGAGGGCGACGCCGGCACTGCCGGTGTACGGCCGGCCCTCGATCACCAGGCCGCCGCCAACGCCCTGCTGGCCGGTCATCAGCATCAGCAGGTTGTGCGCCCCGCGGCCGGCGCCGTGCCGGGACTCGCCCAGCGCGGCCAGGTTGGCGTCGTTGCCCACGGTCAGCGGAAACAGGCCGTGCCCGAGCGAGGCGAGCAGGCCGGCCAGCACCGTACGCGCCGGCACCGCGCTCGGCCAGTACAGGTCGTGGGCGGCCAGCGCCGCGCCGTCGCTGCCGACCGACGAGGGCAGCGCCACCCCGATCCCGGCACAGGGCCGGGTCGCCCGGTCGAGGACGAGCCGCACCCGGTCGACGACCAGACCGAGCAGGGCCTCCGGCGTCGGCGGGTCGGGCAGCGGGACCTCGGTGATCGGACCCAGGACGGCGCCCAGCCCGGCCTCGGCGACCAGCATGGTCTCGACCCCGACCTGCACCGCGATCACCATCGGGGCTCCGGGACCGATCTCGACGCCGTGCGAGGGCCGGCCGGTGCCGCTGCCGCGCCGCCCATCGGTCCGGGTGACCACCAGGCCGAGCTGCTCGAGCTCCCGCAGCACGGTGCCGGTTGCCGTCCGGGTCAGGCCGAGCCGGGTGGTCAGCTCGGAGCGGCGCGTCACCCCGCCGAGGTGAAGGAGGGTCAGCGCCCGGGACAGTGAGTTGACGGAACTGGCCGGTGACGACTTGGTCGGGAGGCCAGGCACCGAACTAGTGTGCCTTTGTAATAGGGCTGGACAAAACTTCCGACTTGCGTGTCGGGTCGTGACGGTCACCCGGCCGAGGACACCGCGTACCGCTCGATCGGCTGAGGGCTCGCCGACTGAGCCGTCATGTCTCCGCGTTACCCAGCAGGGCACCGGCGTCAGCCAGCACGCCCTCGACCGGGACCCCGGCGACGATCGAGTCGTCGTGCTCGCAGCGCTCGGCCGTCCAGCCGGCCTCGGTGCAGTCGACCCCGCAGACCGGGCAGTGCGTCGTCCAGCCCAGCTGGACCCGGTGCCGGCCGCGGCTGAGCGGACCGTAGCTGAGCATGTTGCCGAACCAGTAGATGCTCGCCGTCGGCGTGCCGACAGCGGCGGCCAGGTGTCGAGGACCGGAGTCGTTGG
>DATHBQ010000225.1:0-15458 GCA_035296105.1 Propionibacteriaceae bacterium
TCCCGCTGGCCCCGGTGACCAGGACCTTCACAGCCGGCCTGGCCGTCGGCCGGCCAGCACCCGGTCGGCCCAGCGGGCCACCGCCGCCCGGTCGATCTTGGAGTTGTGACGGATGTCGGTGGGCAGCCGGCGGACGCTCAGCACCGCGGCCAGCGGAACCGGGGCGGCGTTGCGGACCGCGGCCGTCAGCGCAGGGCCGGCGAGCGGTCCGGAGGTCTCCGTCGTCGGGACCACGACGGCGACCACCGCCTGGGTCCCCGCCGGACCAACGCCGACCGCCGCGGCCTGGGCGACCTCCGGCAAGGCCTCGATCGACTGCTCGACACCCACAGGGGTGACCGGGCCGTCGACGGTGCTGATCACGTGGACCAGCCGACCCTCCACCCAGAGCCGACCCTCGGGATCCAGGTGCCCCACGTCTCCGGTGCGGTGCCACCCCGGGTTGCGCGAGCTGACCTGCTCGACCGCGAACAGCCGGTCGTAGCGCTGCTTGACGTGGGCCGCGGCGACGCAGATCTCCCCGGTCAGCCCCGGCTCGTCGGTCAGCTCGCCCTCGGCTCTACCGAGCCCGTCCAGCGGGCTGAGCCGGACCTCCACACCGGGCCGCGGATAACCGACGCAGACCCCGTTGCCGGGGCCGGCCGCCTCGATCTCGGACAACGAGATGTCGCTGACCGGCAGCACCTCGGTCATCCCGTACGGCGTGTGCAGCTCGGCCGCCGGCAGCACCTCGGCCACCCGCCGGAGCAACGCGGCCGGGACCGGCGCACCGGCCGACATCACGAGGCGGACCCGGTTCAGCGCCGCGCGCTGGCCGGTCGACAGTGAGGCGGCGGTGGCGACCACGTTGCGGAGCGCCGCCGGAGCGGCGAAGACCACCGTCGCCCCGGTGGCGCCGGCGGCGTCGGCGAGCGCGCCCGCGGTCAGTGTGCCGGGCGCGGTGACGTCCATGTCCGGCACCACCGCGCCGACCCCGAGCGCCGGTCCGTAGAGCGCGAACGGCGCGAACGCCGCGACCAGCTTGTCCGCCCGGGTCAGCCGGTAGGTCGACCGGACCAGCTCGATCTGGGCCGACAGCTGGGCCTGGGTGTAGACCACGCCCTTGGCCGGTCCGGTAGCTCCGGAGGTGAACAGCACCGCGGCCTCGGCGTCCGGATCCGGCGCGACCGCAATGGCCGTGGGCTCGCCCCGGCCCAGCGCGCCGACGGTGATCGGGCGGCCGGGAAGGCGGCCCGCCCGGGCGGCGGCCAGGGTGCGGCGGGTGCCGATGAGGTGGTCCGGCCCGGCGGCGCGCAGCGCCGCGAACAGACCCGGCAGCCCCAGCCCGGCGTCGGCGACCACGATGACCGCCCCGGCCCGCCAGCAGGCGTACACCGCCACGGTCAGGTCGAGCCCGGGCGGGACCAGCAGCGCGACCCGATGCCCGGGGCGGACGCCGGCCTCCTGCAGCCGCGCCGCGGCGACGGCGATCCGGTCCTCCAGCGTGGCGAAGGACAGCCGGGAGGCCACGCCGCGGCGCACGGCGACGATCGCTGCGGCACTGTCGCCGGCCCGAGCCTGCTGCGCCGCCCACGGCGGCTCTGCGCCCTGGGCTCGTCCAAGGGGGGCCGGATGGGCTTCGACAGGCTCCGCCTGCATCGAGCTCGCGCCCCGGACCTGTCGACGGACCTCCGACCCCGGCGAACTCCGCAGCTCAGCAAGCCAGCGCCAGGTCAGCTCAGCGGTCTCCGGCACGTCCTCGGTGACCAGGTGGCTGGCCCGGGCGTAGCGCTGGACGTCGGCCCGGGGTAGCCGGTCGACGAGGTCGGCCAGGTACCGCTCGGTGAAGACCGGGTCCCGTGCCCCCCAGAGCAGCAGGGCCGGCACCGCCCACAGATCGGACATCCCTTCGGCCACTGCGGCGAGCGTCGCCCGGCTGGGGTGGTCGGGTTCCAGCGGGATGTCGGCCACGAAGTCGCCTACGGCCACCCGCGAGCGCGGACCGGCGTACGGCTGGGCCAGACCGTCCCGCACCCGGGCGGGCAGCGGGGGCCGGGACAGCAGCGCGGCGGAGCGGACGAACGCCGAGGTGCGGACGCAGACCAGGTCGCGCAGCGCCGGCGACCGGGCCAGCCGGATCAGCGGCGGGGCCGCGTCGGTGGCGTCATGGTGCACTGCGGTGTTGGAAAGCACCAGTCCGCGCAGCTGCTCCCGGTGTCGTTGAGCCCAGCCCAGGGCGATGGGGCCGCCCCAGTCGTGGGCCACCGGCACGACCGGTCCTTCGATGTCCAGGGCGCGGCTGAGAGCGTCCAGGTCGTCGATCCGCTCGGCGAGTCGGCGGATCTGCGGCAGTCGGTCCGACCACCCCATCCCGAGGTGGTCGATGGCGACCACCCGCCAGCCCGGCGGTGCGGTGGCCAGGAACCGCCGCCAGAGGTAGGACCAGGTGGGGTTGCCGTGGACGCAGAGCATGGTGCCGACCGACGGCTCGGCGCCGTTGTCGAGCACGTGCCAGGTGCGGGCGACGCCGTGTCCGTCCGGAGCGGTCACCCGCCGTGACCAGCTGGGGTCGACCCCGTCCAGGCCTGCCGCCTCGACGGGGCTAGCGGGCATGCCCCGAGCTCACCAGGTGATCTCGGCGTAGGAGGTGTTCAGGCCGGACCCGATGCCCAGCAGCAGCACCCGCATCCCCGAGCTCAGCCGGTCGACCTCCTGGGCGAGGGTGAACGGCACCGCGGCCGGGCCCATGTTGCCGTAGGTCGGAAGGGTGAGGGGGAAGCGGGATGCGGGCACCCCGAGCGCGTTGGCCATCGCCCGGATGTGGACCACCGAGGTCTGGTGCGCGACGAAGGTGTCGATCCCGCTCCAGTCGAAGCCGGCCTCGGCCGCGTCGGTCCAGGTGTCCAGGGCCAGGGCGAGCCCGGCCTGGAACAGCGCCTTGGAGTCGGTGCGCATCAGGTTCAGGTCACCGACGCAGAGGTCGTGGTGCTCGGTCCCGGCCCGGCTGACCCCACCGACCACTTGGTGCCCCTCGGGATGCCGGTCCGCCCGACCGAGCACCATGGCGGCGGCGCCCGAGCCGAGGGTCAGCGTGGCGAACTGGGAGCGGAGGTCGGCCGCCGTCGCGTCCGGTTGGGCGAGCCGGGAGAGGGTGACCTCCTGGGTGTGCCGCGAGCCCTCGGCGTCGACCAGCAGCGCGTACTCGGCCTGGCCGGAGTCGATCATCGTGCCGGCCAGCTGGATGCCGTTGACGAAGCCGAGACACGCGTTGGCCAGGTCGAAGTTGAGGCAGCTGGTGGGCAGTCCGAGCTGGTGGTGCACCGCCACCGCGGTGGACGGCTCGAGGTAGGCCCGCGAGACCGAGGTGTTGATCATCACGCCGATCTGCTCCGGCCGAATGCCGGCCTCGGCCAGCGCCTTGGCGCCCGCCATGGCGGCCGCATCGGCGAATGAGACGTCCTCCGGCCACCAACGGCGCTCGCGTACGCCGGCCAGCTCCTCGAGCATGCCCGGACGCATCTCCACGCGCGCGTAGGTATCGCTCAGCCGCTCGTCGAAGGAGGCCGACGTGGCCACGATGGGCGCCTCGACGGCGCAGACCGACAGAACGGTTGTGTTGGCCAGTCGGTAGGACGCGTTGCCGCTCATCTTCAAACCTCAACCTCATGCGTTTACGTGGTAAACCGCGGCCAAGCCGCTTCGTGTCACTATCCCATAACGCCTCAAGTCACCCGAGATGACGGCGGTTCACGATCTCCGCTCCGGGGCCCGTCCCGGGTCAGCGGCGCGCGGGAGCGACCAGCGATCGCACGGCCCGGCCGATCGGCACCGGCGGCCGGCCGGACAGGATCCGGAGCTGGTCGGTCCGCCGCGACTCGGCGGCGTAGAACCGGGCGATCAGGTCGGGGCTCAGCCGGTAGAAGCGCTCCAGCACCTGGTAGCGGCGGTCGGGCTCCGCGGCGCGGAACAGCATGGTGTCCAGGGCGCGGTAGAAGCCGCGGGCGGCCCACGTCTCGGCGGCGTAGCGCGAGGTCAGCCCGACCAGGGCGGTGTGGCTGAGGTCGGAGGCGGCGGCGATCCGGGTCGCCAGACGGATGGCGTCGGGCAATGAGTAGCCGGTCGTCGGGTGGAACAGGCCCGCCCGCATGCCCGCCTTGGCCAGGTCGATGCCGGTGGAGCGCCAGTACGCCGGAAAGTCGCCACTGATCACCACGGGAAGCACCCCGCTCTCCAGCCGGGACTCCTTGACCACCCGCCAGCCCCGCCGGTCGGCGTAGCCCGCGATCTCCTGGCGCAGCCGGGGCTGGTCCAGCGCCGGGGAGTCGCTGTAGTAGGTGTCCTCGACGAAGATCTCGTGCGGCCCGAAGGGCAGCAGGTAGACGAACCGGAAGCCGTCGGTCTGCGGCACGGTCGCGTCCATGACCATCGGCCGGACGACGCCGTGCGGGGCCTCGGTGTGCAGCGTCTGGCCGACGAACTTCTGCCAGCCCAGGTCCAGTGTGGTGGCGTCGCCCGGCCCCCGGGCGTCAAGGACCGCCTTGGCGCGGATCTCCCGACCGTCGGCCAGCTCGACCCGGCCCGGCTCGGCGTGCGCCACGCGGCCCCGGACGAAGGCCTCGGCCGGCACCCGCTCGGCCAGGACCGCCGCGAAGCGCTCGGAGGTGATGCTGCGGTACGGCGCTCCCAGGGTGCGCCGGTGGCCGGGGAAGGCGACGTCGTAGCCCGGCCAGCGATAGCTGATCAGCGGGGCGACGAGCCACTCGTGCGCCGGGTCCACGTCGCGGGCGAAGGAGGACCAGACGTGGTTGCCGCCGACAGTTCCCTCCTCGATCACCGCCAGCCGCAGCTCCGGCCGGCGCAGGGTGAGGGCCAGCGCGACCAGCCCGCCGGCCAGTCCCCCGCCGAGGATGACGAGGTCGACCTCGGCGTCGGCCACGCCGGACGGGACAGGGACAGCGTCGGTCACGACGCTCAGCGCCGCCCACGCCGGGCTCGGAGGTAGTCGGACACGACGTACTCCCCCAGCCGGCCGATGTCCGGAGTGAAGACGCGCCCACCGGCTCGCCGGGTCATCGCGTCGACGAACCGGGCCAAGCCGGGGTCGTCGCCGAGCATGAAGGTGTTGATCGTGGCACCGTAGCGGCTCAGCTCGTCCACCTGCGCGATGGTGGCCCGCACAGTCTGCGGCGTGGTCGGCCAGGAGAACGTGGCGTGCCCCTCACCGGTCAGGTGGGCGGTCGGCTCGCCGTCGGTGACCACCAGCACCACCGGCTCGGCGTCGGGGTGACGGCGCAGGTGACGGGCGGCCAGCAGCAGCGCGTGCTGCAGGTTCGTCCCCTGCACCCACTCCGGCTCCGCCTCGGCCAGCTGGACCGGGGTGAGCCGGCGGGCCAGCCGGTGGAACCCGATCACCTGCAGGGCGTCCTGTCGGAACCGGGTCTCGATCAGATGGTTCAGGGCCAGGGCCGTCTGCTTCATCGGGCCCCAGCGGCCGTCCTGGACCATCGAGAAGGACAGGTCGACGCACAGGGCCACCGCCGCGGATGTCCGCCGCTCGGTCTCGGTGACCTCGAAGTCCTCCACCTCCAACAACATGCGCGCTGAGCCCCTCGATGCGCTGGGCCGGGACCCTTCGACGAGCTCAGGGTGCAGTCCCTGCCGGCGGAGCGCGTTCCCCACCGTCCGGGGCGCATCGATCGGCAGCTCGTCGCCGAAAACCCACGGCCGGGTCAGGCCGGTCGGCTCGTCGGCCGCACCGGTGCGCCGGTCGTCGTGGTCGCCGTGGCCGGCCGCCGCCAGCTGGGCGAACACCCGGCGCAGCGCGGTCTGGCCGAGCCGACGCACGGCCCGCGGGGTGAGCCGGAGTCCGTCCTCGCCGCGGCTCAGGTAGCCCTGCTGTTCCAGCTCCCGCTCGAGGTCGCGCAGGGCCCGGAAGTCCCGGGCCGCCTCCGCCCCCAGCCGCTGCTCCAGCAGGTCCACGTCGACGTCGTCGAGGGTGGACCCGGCCTCGCTCTGGCTCAGCTGGGCCTGGAGGGCTTCCAGGTCGGCCAGCTCGGCAACCGCCCGGACGGCGTCGCTGTAGCCCAGCGACTCCCCGCCCGGCCGCATGCCGGAGGGCGACTCCCGATCCATCCCCGGCCGCAGCGACCGCAGGTTGTCGCTCAGCTGAGCCATCTGCGCGGCCAGGTCCGCGTCGCTGAGGGCCTCGCTCATCAGCTGGCCGAGCTGCTCGCGCTGCTCGGGGCTGAGCGAGGCCAGCATCCGCTGTGCCGCGGCCTGACGACGAGCCAGGGCGTCGATCAGCTCCTCGACGTCCTCGGGCTGCTCGGGAAAGAACTCGCCGTGCTTGGCCATGAAGTCGCGGAAGGCATCGGTGGTGTCCTCGTTGCGGGCGTGCGCGGCCAGGAGGTTGTTCAGGTCGGCCAGCATGTCCTTGACCCGCTGCATGGCTTCCGGGTCCGGCGACTCGAGGGCCTGCTTCATGCCGGCGAACTGGGCGTCGAGCACCTCGCGGCGCAGCATCTGCAGGATCGACTGGTACGTCGCCCGAGCCTCGTCGGACCGCCACTCGTACGGCTCGAGGGCGCGTACGGCGCCGGCCACGTCGTCGGGGACGGTGTCCAGCTCCATCTCCGCGAACCGGGCGTCGTCGCCCTCGGTGTCGGCCAGGGTCTCCCGCTCGGCGGCCAGGGCCTGGTCCAGGGCGGCCCGCACCTGGTCCAGGGTGCCGCCAAGGTCACCGCGCCGCCGGGCCTGGGCCCGCAAGCGGCGGATCCGCTCGGCCAGCCGGTCCAGTCCGCCTCGGCCGTCCATCCCCCGCTGCAGCAGCTCACGGAGGGAGTCGCGCAGGCTGCCCGCCGAGAGCAGGTCGGCGCCGATCTTGTCCACCGCGGCCCGGACGTCGTACGGCGGGGCCAACGGGTCCGGACCGCCCCGCCAGGACCCGTAGCGATAGCGGCCGTGCGGGTTGGGCGGCTCGACGCGCTCGGCGCTCACGGGCGCCGCCCAGCACAACGGGCGGCGGTGGTCTCAGGCATGGGCTGCTCTCCTGCTCCAGCGGGACTGGAGTTCATCCTGCCCCTTGACGCCAACCTCAACCCCGGAGCATCCTTCCTAACGATGTTAGGCGAAACTACCAGTACATGGATCTCCGACCGACGAGCGACGGCACGCCGGAAGATCCTGGACGCCGCGTGGCAGGTGACGCGTGAGCAGGGTCTGGCCGCACTGACTCTGCGGGAGGTGGCGGCGCGGGTCGGGATCCGGGCGCCCTCGCTGTACTCCCACTTCGAGTCCAAGCACGCGATCTACGACGCCATGTTCGGGGAGTCCTGGACCGAGTTGCTGGAGACCAGTCGACGGGTGACCCTGCCGAAGACTCCCCGCGCCGCGTTGCGCGTGGTTGCCCACACCTTCTTCGACTTCGCCACCGCAGACCTCGCGCGTCACCAGCTGATGAACCAGCGGATCATCCCCGGCTTCACCCCCAGCGCGGCGAGCTACGCCCCAGCGGTCGCGGCCTTGACCGAGCTGGTGGAGCAGCTGAGGACCCGCGGTGTCGATCCCAGCGAAGCCGACATCGACCTGTACACCGCGCTGGTCGGCGGCCTGGTCGACCAGCAGTGGGCCAACGACCCTGGCGGGTCCCGCTGGGCACGCCTGCTCGACCGCGCCATCGACATGTACGCCGACAACCTCGACCTACCCCTGGAGGAACCATGACCATGACCACTGCTGCCACCACCAGGAGAACCCGCACCCGCCGGTCGACGCTCGACCGGACGACTGCCCTGCGGCTGGCCGTGACCGAGTACCAGCGCTACCTCGACCAGCTGCGGTCATTGGATCCGGACGACTGGTCCCGGCCCACCGAGTGCCCGCCCTGGGACATCCAAGCCATGGCGGCCCACAACCTGGGGATGGCCGAGCTGGCCGGCTCGCTGCCGGAGATGATCCGTCAGTTCGCGGCGAGCGCCCGTCGCGAGCAGGTGGGGGTCGACGCCCTGACCGGCCACCAGGTCGAGGCCCGCCAAGCCCTGACCTCGGCCCAGATCCTGGATCGGTACGCCCGGGCCCTTCCCCGGGCCGTCCGCGGCCGGCGCCGCCGGTCAGCGCTGATGGGCCGGGTGACCATGCCCGAGAAGCAGCTGATCAACGGCACGGAGGAGTCCTGGACCTTCGGCTACCTCTTCGAGACCATCCTTACCCGGGACACCTGGATGCACCGGGTCGACACGGCCGAGGCCACGGGGCAAGCGATGGTTATTACCGCGGAGCACGACGGGGTGCTGGTGGCGGACGTCGTGACGGAATGGGCGGAACGGCACGGTGCGCCGTTCACCCTGCACCTGACCGGACCGGCCGGAGGCCACTGGTCGGTGGGCCGGGGTGGTGAGGAGCTGGCCCTGGACGCCGTGCTCTTCGCCCGGACCCTGTCCGGGCGAGCTGCCGGACCGGGGCTGCTGGCGGTCGAGGTCCCCTTCTGAGGCCAGCCGCTGACCGGCTATGCGGCGCCGTAGACGGTGCGACCGCCCACCGACTCCTTCTCGATCCTCCGGGTCAGGTGCAGGCCCTCCAGCACGAACTCGGCGGCGGCCGCCACCTGCCCGCGGCCGGCGGCGTCGTCGTAACCGAGGCGCTGCAGCACCTTGGACAGGCCCGGCACGGTGCCGAGCTGGGCCAGCAGGTCGGTCGCGGGGACCAGGTCGCCCGTCTCGACCACCTCGCCGTCGGCGAAGACGGCGGTGAAGCCGGACAGGTCGAGACCACCCAGCCGGTCCCGGAAGGTGGCGGCGACGGCCAGCTTCAGCAGGTGGTCCAGCACGGCCCGCTCCCGGCCCTCCTCGCCCATCTCGAACTCGACCTTGCCCAACAGCGTGGGCAGCACGGCGCCGAGATCGCCGACCCGGGCCACCGCCGCGGGTTCCCCGGCCCGCGCGGCGCGACGTAACGCGGACCCGGCCAGGGCCTCGGTCGCCGCGATGGCGAACCGGGCGGAGACACCCGAGCGCTGGTCGACCGAGGGCGACTCCCGCAGGTTCCGGCTGAAGCGGGCCAGCACCTCCAGCAGGTGGTCGCCGACCTCGGCCACCATGGCCGCCTCCTGGCGCAGCAGGGCCACCTCGTCGCCGAGGTCGTTCAGGTAGTGGGTGCGGATCTCCGCGCCGAACCGGTCCTTCAGCGGAGTGATGATCCGGCCGCGGTTGGTGTAGTCCTCCGGGTTCGCCGTAGCGACCAGGAACACGTCCAGCGGCAGCCGCAGGGAGTAGCCGCGGACCTGGATGTCGCGCTCCTCCAGCACGTTGAACAGGGCCACTTGGATCCGCTCGGCCAGGTCTGGCAGCTCGTTCAGCCCGAACACACCATGGTTGGCCCGAGGCACCAGCCCGTAGTGCACCGTCTCCGGATCACCCAGCGTGCGGCCCTGGGCGACCTTGACCGGGTCCACGTCGCCGATCAGGTCGCCGACCGAGGTGTCCGGCGTGGCCAGCTTCTCGGTGTAGCGGTCGTCGCGGTGCCGCCAGGCGATGGGCAGGTCGTCGCCGAGCTCGGCGGCCAGGGTCCGGCAGCGGACGCAGACCGGGGCGTACGGGTCGTCATGGATCTCGCAGCCGGCGACCTCGGGGCTCCACTCGTCGAGCAGGGCAACCAGGGTGCGCATCAGCCGTGTCTTGCCCTGCCCGCGCTCCCCGAGCAGGACCAGGTCGTGCCCGGCCAGCAGGGCGGTCTCCAGCTCGGGCAGCACCGAGTCGTCGAAGCCGACGATGCCGGGAAAGGCGATCTCGCCGGTGGACAGCCGATGCTGCAGGTTCGCCCGCAGCTCCTCCTTGGTCGTTCGCGACCGGTGCCCGGAGGCCCGGAGCTGGCCGACCGTGGCCGGTTCGGGGTGCGCAGGGGACGCCATGCCGGTGAACATACGACCGCCCCACAACCCGCTTCGCCTGCGCTGGGTCCGGACGGCCTACGCCACGGCACCGCGGGTGATTTTCTCAAGGTGTACCTGAGGGTGTGTCGACTTGCCCTTTTCCGCGTGGCGCCCGGAAAGTCTCCCGGGATCGGCGCAGGTTGCGGGGTAGTTTGACCGGAACAACAGGCACGCTGGTCACGAGTAGGGAGGCCGCCCTGATCGATGCGCACCGCACGACTGGTGGGACTCACCCCGGACGGCAAGTCCCTGATCGTGGCCACCGACGACGGCGAGGAGCTGCAGATCGCAGCCGACGACCGTTTTCGGGCCGCGATCCGGGGTGACCGTCCCCGACTCGGACAGTTGGAGATCGAGATGAAGAGCTCACTCAGCCCGCGGGACATCCAGACTCGCATCCGCGCCGGGGAGTCCCTGGAGGACGTCACCCGGCTGGCCGGCATCCCGCTGGATCGGGTGGAGCGGTTCGCCGCTCCGGTGCTGGCCGAGCGCGAGCACATCGCCGCCGTGGCGATGTCGGCGTCGGTCCGCCGGCGCGGCGAGACCTCCGGCCACCGCAGCCTGCGCATCACCGTCACCGAGCGGCTGGTCACCCGGGGCGTGGACATCAATACCGTGAGCTGGGACTCCCACCGGCTGGACGACGGCCGTTGGGCGGTCACCGCGGACTACACCTCGGGCACCGAGAACCGGCACGCGTGCTTCACCTACGACCCCCGCAGCCGGTTCTCGGTCGCCGCCAACGACGAGGCCCGTCGGCTCCTCGGCGAACAGCCGACCGGACCTCAGCCGGTCTCTCGGCGCCCCACAGACTCCACCCCGCCGGGT
Organism: Propionibacteriaceae bacterium; assembly: GCA_035296105.1. Taxonomy (GTDB): domain Bacteria; phylum Actinomycetota; class Actinomycetes; order Propionibacteriales; family Propionibacteriaceae; genus Microlunatus. The sequence continues at coordinate 10,733 of DATHBQ010000225.1, forward strand.
GAGGACGAGCCGACCGTCGACCTGAGTGACGAGCTGGCGTTGGTCCGGGCGACCCGCGAGCCGACCGTCGACCAGCCGCGCCGCGACGAGGCTGACGAGCCGACCGTCCGGGTGCCGCGGCTGCTCCGCCCGGTGGCCGACCTGCCGCCGCAGCTGGGTGGGGACGGCTACAGCGAGGAGTCGGTGCGGGTCTACTCCGGCCTGAGCGACGCCACCGCGGTGCCGGACACCGGACCGGCGACCGGCTGGGAGCCCGCCCTCGTGGTCGACTTCCCGGTCGAGCCCAGCCAGCAGGTCGACAGCGAGTCGCCGGCCGAGGACGACCCGCCGGTCGCTCCGGAGCTGCCGGCCGAGGTGCCGGGGACCGACGAGCAGCCGCCGGAGATCGACGTACCGACCGTGCCCGACGCGGAGCCGCAAGAAGGTCCGAGCGATCTGGACCAGGACCGACGGCCCGGTCGACGCAAGCGGGCCACCGTGCCGAGCTGGGACGAGATCATGTTCGGCGGACCCAAGCGCTCACGATGACCCGGTGGCGACCGGGCGTCGCGGGTCGGTGATCCACTCGCTCCACGACCCGGGGTAGATCGCCGCGGTCAACCCGGCCGACTCGAGGGCCAGCAGGCTCTGCGCGGCCGTCACTCCCGACCCGCAGTAGAGCACCGCGTCATCGCCCAGCCCGGCGGCGACGTACGTTCTGAGGATCGCCTCGCCCTCGAGGAACCGCCCGGACGGGTCGTGGTTGCCGGAGGCGGGCAGGTTGACCGCACCCGGGATGTGCCCGGCGACCGGGTCGACCGGCTCGGTCGCTCCGGAGAACCGCTCCGGCGCCCGGACATCGACCAGCAGCGGCGCGGTCTTTGCCGTCAGCCCGGCCTCGATCTCCGCCGCGGTCACCTGGCGGCGCTGCCCGGGCCGGACGACGAAGTCCCCGGGCGGAACAGTCGAAGCCGGTCCGGACTCGGTGGGCCGCCCCTCCTCCTGCCACGCGCCCAGCCCGCCGTTGAGCACCCGAACCCGCGGGTGGCCGGCGTCGGTCAGCAGCCACCACAGCCGCGCCGCGGCCTGCGAGGTGGCGGCGTCGTAGGCGATGACCAGGCGGTCCTCACGTACGCCGATGGTGCGCATCGCCGCTTCGAAGACGGCCGGCGAGGGCAGCGGATGACGGCCACCGGTCCCCGGCGGACCGGACAGCGCGTGCTCCAGATCCACCCAGTGGGCACCGGGCAGGTGGGCGGCCTCGAACTGCGGACGTCCTGGCGGCCCGCCGAGCGTCCACCGGACGTCGGCCAGCACCGGCGGCTCCCCGGAATCGAGCAGGGCAGCCAGCTCGGCCGGCTCGATCAGCACCTCAGAGCTCATCGCCGGCCACCTCCGCCCGCTCGAACGGCAGCGGCTCGAGGCGCGACGCCCGGGCCACCGCCCGGGTCATCCGGCGCCGGTGGTGCGGCCGGCAGAGCACCTCGTACGCGACCATCGACGGCAGCTCGCCCGGAGCCTGATTGTCCCCCACCACCACCTGGTCCCCCTCGGTCACCATGACTCCGTCCACAGTGCGGGCGTTGTGGGTGGCCCGGTTCCCGCACCAGCACAGCGAGTGGACCTGGAGCGCCTCGAGCTTGTCGCACAGCTCCACCAGACGTTGCGAGCCCGGGAAGAGCCGGGTCTGGAAGTCGGTCAGGATGCCGACGGCGAAGACGTCGATCTGCAGCTCGTCGACGATTCGGGCCAGCTGGTCCACCTGCCCCGCGGTGTAGAACTGCGCCTCGTCGCCGATCAGGTAGTCGATGCGGTCCCCGCCGGTGAGCCGGTCGATCACGAAGGACCAGAAGTCGAAAGCCGGGTTCACCTCGACGGCCGGCCGGGTCAGGCCCAGCCGCGACGAGATGATCGCCGCACCGGCGCGGTCCTGGCTGGTGAACAACCGCCCCTTCCGCCCACCGGCGGTATGGGTGTAGTCGAGCTGCAGGGCCAGGGTCGACTTCCCGCAGTCCATCGGCCCGGTGAAGTAGACGAGCTCGGCCACGCGGGAATCCTAGAAGGACGGATGCGGGACCGAGAGCATCTCGGCGTTGCCGAACGGCGCGGGGTCGGCGAGCGTCGGGTGGGAAGGGTGCGGTTCTGTCTGGACGACCAAGCGAGAACGGCCTCCGAGGATCACTGGTCAAGGCACGCGAGCCGTTTCGAGCGCGGGAGGAAGGCAGAAGCTGGAGCACCCGACCGGAGCGCGAGCCGACTAGTCGATGAGAAGCGGGACGAGCATCTCGTCGGCGGTGAGCGACCCGTGCATCCCGACCAGGGTCAGTTCCCGCGGCATGGCGCGGGTCATCACCGCCCAGTCGTCGCGCAGGGCCACCAGGACGTGCCCGTAGCGCTCCCGCAGGTCGTCGTCCACCGCGCCGAACCAGCCATCCGCGATCGCCTCGTCGCGGGTCCGCACCCAGGCGTTGTCCCCCAGGCGGCTGCGCCACCGGTCGGCGACTCGTTCGGGCCGGTCCCGGTCGACGTAGAGCTGGCGGAACCGGGGCTCGCCGGCCAGCACCGTCACCCCGGCGAGCAGCTCCGGCTCGTCCTCCACCACCAGCCGGCGATCGTCGGGGACGTCGAGCATGCCGTGGTCGGCGGTGACCAGGAGCCGAACGTCGTCCGGCAGCGCATCCCGAAGCGCCTGACACCGCTGGTCGACCAGCACCAGCTGTCGCCGCCACTCGGCCGAGCTGCAGCCGGCGGAGTGACCGTGGTGGTCCAGCGCGCGCTCGTACCCGTAGACGATGCTGCGGGGCCCGCGGGCGCTTCCGGCCACGGCCAGCGCCGTCCGCCGGTCGACGTCGTTGTCGCCGTCGTAGCCCGAGAACTCCGCGCCACGCAGCGCCGCTTCGGTCAACCCGGTGTCGGCGAACCGCTGCAGGGTCACCGTGCTGACGGCCACGCCGGTCCCGACCGCGCGCTCGAACAGTGTCGGCTTCGGCTGGTAGGTCCGGCCGGTCAGGTCGGTCTCCCAGGTGAGTGCGTTCAGCACCTCGTCGGTGCCCGGCACCCGCGAGGTGTAGCCGACCAGGCCGTGCTGGCCGGGCACCAGGCCGGTGCCCAGGCTGGCCAGGCTGGTCACAGTGGTGCTCGGCACGCCGGAGGTGATGGCCCGGGCGTCGCCGAGCAGTGAGGCGAGGTACGGCACGTCGCGGGCCGAGCGGCGCAGCAGGTTCCAGCCCAGGCCGTCCACCAGCACGACCACGTACCGGTCCGCGGGTGGCAGCCGCAGCACGTCCTCCCGGCAGCCCGGCACCCCCAGATGGGCCCCGATGCTCGGCATCAGGTCGCCCAGGCTGGCCGATCCGTACGCCGGGAGGACCAGATCCACCGAACGGGGGGGCGAGTCGACCGTCACGGGCCGTGGGCGTACCCCCGGGGTGGTCATACCATCGCCGCGCGCTGCTGGAGCGAGCTGGCGAAGCGGACCAGCCGGGCCACTCGCTCGGCGCCGTCGGCCGCGACACTCATCCGCACGGTGAGGTCGTCGCCGACGAGTGCGCCGGTGTAGCCGTGGTCGGCCTCGCACTGCGGGTCGCTGCAGCTGGCCTGCTCCAGGTCGATCCGGCGGACCGCGCCCCAGCCGACAGCCAGCCAGGTCTCGTAGATGTCCTCCGAGCCCGCCCGGTACGCCTCCGGCTGGGTCACCACGCGGGTCAGGGCGACGGTGTTGATCTTGCTGAGGGCGACCGACTCGGTCGAGGATGCCGCGTAGATGCCGGTGGCCGGCGGCTCGGCCGGCTGGTCGTCGGTGTGGCCGACGATGAGCCGGCTCCGGGTCAGCGCCAGCACGGTGACGTGGCGGTGGATCTCGTCGTGGTTGAAGGTCGGCTCGTGGTGGACCACGAAGTCCAGCAGATCCTCCTCCGCCAGGGCGATCAACATGGCGTCCTCGACCAGCTCCGGGAAGTACCCGCACGCGTCGATCTCGGCGCGCAGGTCCTTGCGCGTGGTGCCCAACCTCATGCCCGCCATAATCCCACGGCCGTCCGACAGTGCTCCGGCCCCGGCTCCCCTCCCCACCCGCCGCCGCACTCCCAGGAGGTGAAAACTCCACCGGTGGCGACTTCGCGCCCCAGATCAGCCGCGATCGGGGGCGAGAACTCGACCACGGTCGACTTCTCGTCGCCGGACCGCCGAGAGGTCAGCCGACAGTGATCGGTCCGGCCGGCGGCCGCCAGCCCATCAGGTCCGCGTTGGCCTTCTCCTGGTCGTCGCCGCCCATCCGGCTCATCATGGTGTCCCGCAGCCGGACGGCGAGCGGGTTGCGCACGTGGCCGATCCGGCCGAACAGCCGGGACTGCTTGACAATCTTCGCGGCCCGGTCCGCGCGCTCGGCGACGAACCTCTCCAGCACGTCCGGAGTCACCGGTCCCGCCGCCGGATCCAACCGGACCGCCAGCGTCGCGGCGTCCTCGAGGGCGACGTTCGCCCCCTGACCCATCGTGTAGACCATCGGGTGCGCTGCGTCGCCGACCAGGACCACCCGGCCGCGGCTCCAGCGGCGAACCGGGTCGCGGTCGTAGACGTCGGTGAGCACCAGGTCGTCCAGGTCGGCCCCGGCCACCACGCTGGTGAGCCCGGAATCCCAGCCGGCCAGCCGACCCGTCAGGTCGGCGTAGGCGGACGCGGCACCCTTGGCCGGCCAGACACCCTCCGCGGCGCGGATGGAGGCCACCCAGTACACCTGCTCGGCGCT
>DATHBQ010000226.1:0-4752 GCA_035296105.1 Propionibacteriaceae bacterium
GGCCTGGCACTGCAGGGCCGGCCGGTCGGCGGCGTCCGCTCACCGCTGGTGGTGGCCACCCGGTCGGAGACCGAGGCACTGGGCGCCGCGCTCGCCGCGGCCGGCCTCGGCTGAGCACGACCGGCGTAGCCGGAACACCCGCCTGACCTGCGGCGTTGGATGGAGTATGAGGCGGCGGGAAGCTGGGCACAGCCAATTGACAGCGTTCGTTCAGGGGTTTGCCAGGATCGCCAGCGAGAATGGCGGATACGCGGCGAGGCTTCTCGACCGCGCCACTGGCAGCCAGGAGGCCCGGATGTTTCACCGGCCGGCCGCCGACCGTGCCTCCCGGACGGACCGGCTCCCGACGGCCGCCCCCGTTGAGCCGGAGTGGACTCCACCTAGCTGGGAGGAGCTGGTCCGCGACCACAGCGCGCGGGTTTATCGCCTGGCCTACCGGCTGACCGGCAACCGGCATGACGCCGAGGACCTGACCCAGGACGTGTTCGTCCGGGTGTTCCGCTCGCTGCACCGGTTCCAGCCCGGCACGTTCGAGGGCTGGCTGCACCGGATCACCACCAATCTGTTCCTGGACGGCGCCCGCCGTCGTCAGAAGATCCGCTTCGACGGCTTGGCGGAGGGCTCGGCGGAGCGGCTGCCGAGCGCCTGGCCGACTCCATCCGAGGCCCTGGCCGACGCTGACCTCGATCACGACGTCGCCGCGGCCCTCGCTGCACTGCCGCCGGAGTTCCGCGCCGCGGTGGTGCTGTGCGACATCGAGGGGCTGAGCTACGAGGAGATCAGCGAGGTGCTCGACGTCAAGATCGGCACCGTGCGCAGCCGGATTCACCGGGGCCGGGCCCAGCTCCGGGCGGCACTCGACCATCGTCGGCCCACCGGGCCGCGGCACCGATACCTGGGCGTGGAGGTCGAGGGCGCCGAGGGCGACTCGTCGGGTCGACCGGGATCGCCGAGTCTGGAGCCGGCGGGGCGGAAGTGAGACGGGGCCCCTGCGCCGAACTCGCGGAGTCGCGCTCGGCGTACGTGGACGGCGCGCTGGACGACGCGGGCCGGGAGAAGCTGCTGGCCCACCTGGTGGAGTGTGCCGAGTGCCGCGAGGACGTGGCCGAGCTGCGGTACGTCCGCGATCTGTTGAGCCGGGCCCGGAGCCAGCCCGCGCCGGCTGCTGACGACCTGTCGGAGCGACTCGTCTCGATCGCCGGGATGGCGGCGACCGAGCCGTTGTGGACCCGCCCGTTCCGCCGTCCGGCACCGGAAGGCTGGCTGGGACTACCGAGCCGACGACGCGCCCGCCGGGTCCGGACGGCCGCGGTCGCCGCAGCCGCAGTCGGCACCTTCACCGTTGTCGGCGCCATCGGCTACGCCGCCGCACCGTACGGCCAGCTCGGCGTGGTGCGGGACCCGGTGGGTCGGGCGCAGGCGGCGTTCAGCTCGAGTCTCGGTCAGTTCCCGCTGGTCAGCGACTCGCTCAGTGCGGTGATGCTGGCCGATGCCGGCCAGCTGGCCGCGTATCCGCCCACCCTCGGGCCGACCCCGTCGCCCGCCCACCAGCCGCTCACCGAGCAGCAGGCCGATGCCGCCATGACCCGGGCGGTGGGCAGCCAGCACTCCGTCAGCTACAGCGGCCGGCAGTCGTTCTACGCCACCCGGGAGGGCCAGAGCATGTGGGCCGCGATCGCGGTCCAGGCCCGCAGTGGCCAAGGCTCCGAGGTCAAGGTGCTGAGCCGGAGCGGCGAGCAGCTCGTCTACGGTTTCAGCCCCGCGGCCGTCTCGTCCCGGGTGGTCGACGACGACCTGCTCGACCTGCTGGCCCGCAACTACACCTTGACCGGGGTCGCCGGCGCCACCGTGGCCGGGCGCAGCGCGACCGAGATCTCCGCCTGGAGCCTGGGCCAGCGGGCGGCCCGGTGGTGGCTCGACGATGAGACCGGGATAGTGCTGTGGCAAGAGCTCTACGACGGGACCGGCGCGGTCGCCCTGTCGGTCGGGTTCACCTCGGTGACGGTGATGCCGGCCGCGGAGATGATGGACCACCTGCCGCCGCGGCTGCTGCCCGCAATGGCGACGACCTCGTTGTCGGTGGCCGATGCCACCTGGCTCGAGGGCTCCGGCTGGACCTGTGGTCGGGACCTGTCGGGGCTCTCGCTGGTCCGGCTGCACACCGACAGCGCGGTGGACCCGTCGGCGGTGCAGGCGATATACAGCGACGGCGTCGCCACGGTTGCGGTGCTCGAGCAGCGCGGCCGGCTGGATGGCGCGCCCGCCGGAACGCAGTGGGACCCCGACCTTAGGGCGTACGTGCGGCGCGGGGCATCGCAGACCGCCACCTGGCAGGCGAATGGTGCAGTGCTGACCGTGGTGACCGACGGACCGGCCGATGTGCTGACCCGGGCAGTGGCCTCGCTGCCGCTGGAGCGGTCCGCACCCCCAACTACGATGGACCGCGTTCGGGAGGGCTGGGCCTCGATTCTGGCCGAACTGAAGGGCTAGGACGACCTTGGGTGACGAGGACACGGCGGACCGTCCGCCGGTGTACGCCTCCGCCGACGCACGGTACTTCGGGCCGTTCGGCGAGCCCTCGGCCGGTGCCTCTGCCGCGGACGAGTACCACCTGCCCGACGGCATGTTCCCGCCTCCGGCCGGTTCATGGCCACCACCGGCACCGGCCGGAGACCGGGCCGGCTCGCACGCAGCCACACGGCCACCCCGGAACCGGGGCGCCCGGCCCGGAGCGGTGATCGCCGCCGCGGCGCTGACCGCGCTGCTGGTGGGCGGGGCGGCCGGCTACGGCGGTGCCCTGCTGGCCGGCCGCGGTGACGTCGTGTCCGCGACCCCGAGCGCAACGCTGCCGACTGCGAACGGCTCCCCGGCCCCGACCGCCGCGCCCACGCCCCGCGCCGCCCCGGCCGGACCCATGGACCCCGTGGCCGTGGCCGCCCGGGCGCTGCCGGGGACGGTGACCATCCAGGTCGGGCGAGCGACCGGCTCGGGCTTCGTGGTGGACGACGAAGGCCGCATCCTGACCAACAACCACGTGGTCGCCGGTGGCGCCGACGGGGCGACCATCCGGGTCGGCTTCTCCGACGGCCGCCGGCAGACGGCCACCCTGGTCGGCCGGAGCCCGTCGTACGACCTGGCGGTGATCAAGGTCAAGCCGGCCGGCTACCTGCGCCCGCTCACCATCGGCGACTCCGACGCCATCCGGATCGGCGAGCCGGTGCTGGCTCTCGGGGCGCCGCTCGGTCTGTCCGACTCGGTCACCCAGGGCATCGTGTCGGCGGTCGACCGGCCGGTAGTGGTCCAGGCCGACGGCAACGCCGACTCGCCGTTCGCCTTCATCAACGGTGTGCAGACCGACGCGGCGATCAACCCGGGCAGCTCCGGCGGGCCGCTGGTCGACGCCCAGGCCCGGGTGATCGGCATCAACTCGGCCATCCTGACCCGCGGCAGCAGCGACCAGCAGACCGGCAACATCGGGGTCGGCTTCGCCATCCCGATCAACCAGGCCAAGACCATCGCGAACCTGCTCATCGCCGACGGCAAGGCGACCTATCCGGTGATCGGAGCCGAGCTCCGCGAGGCCGGCGGCGGCCTGGTGCTCGCCTCCCTGGATGGCAACGGACCGGCCCGGCGGGCCGGCCTGCGGGAGGGGGACCTGATCACCAAGATCGACGATCGGCGGGTGGACCAGACCGAGGAGCTGATCGTGGAGATCCGCACCCGTCGACCGGGTGAGAAGGTAGTGCTGGAGTACGAGCGGGGGAACGCCAGGGCAAGGGCCACGGTGACGCTCGGCAGCCGGGAGGGCTGACGCCGATGACACCGCTGCTGTTGGACATCAACGCGCCCGAGTTCGTGCTGCTCATCGTGCTGGCGATCATCCTGTTCGGGCCGGAGCGGCTGCCCGACCTGGCGCGCAAGACGGCCCGGCTGATCCGCTACGTCCGCACCATGGCCACCTCGGCCCAGCAGCAGCTGGGCAAGGAGCTGGGTCCGGAGTTCGAGAACATGGACCTGCGGGACCTGAACCCGCGGACCTTCGTGCAGAAGCACCTGCTGGACGATGTCGAGCCGATCATCGCCGACGTGAAGTCCGAGATCACCGACGTGCAGCGTACGGTGAACGCCTTCACCACCGACGCCGGCACCTCGACCAACGGGGCGGCGAAGGACGTCAGTGCGGGCGGTCCCGCCGAGGTGCCAGCGCTCGGACACGGGTCGCGGCGGATCCTCACCCCGTACGACGCCGAGGCGACCTAGGTCTCAGCCGGTCAGCGCCCGGTCGGAGTGAGGCCGAGCTGGCGGCCGAGCAGGCTGCCGCCCCGGCGAGCCAGGGTGTCGGCCAGCTCGGTCAGCGCGCGGGCGGCCGGCTGGTCCGGTCCCGCGCTGACCAACGGAGTGCCGTCGTCGCCCGAGGCGCGCAGCCGGGTGTCGAGCGGGATCTGGGCGAGCAGCGGCACGGGGTAGCCGAGCCGGGCGCCGAGCGTACGCGCCACGTCCGCCCCACCGCCGGAGCCGAAGATCTCCTCCCGGCGAATCTCGCCGCAGTGCCGGCAGGCCAGCTCGAAGTAGGACATGTTCTCCACCACGCCGATCACCCGCTGGTTGAGCATCGAGGCCATCGTCCCGGCCCGCTCGGCGACCTCGGCCGCGGCGCTCTGCGGCGTGGTCACCACCAGCACCTCGGCGTTCGGCAGCTTCTGGCCGAGGGAGATCGCGACGTCTCCCGTGCCGGGAGGCAGGTCGATCACC
>DATHBQ010000227.1:0-12250 GCA_035296105.1 Propionibacteriaceae bacterium
CCAGCCAGCGGCGCAGAGCACGCCGGTCGAACGGCAGTCGGCTACGGACGGCGTACCCGGTGGCGAAGGGAGTTGGAACGGCGGCCTCCGCGGTCAGGTAGGCCAGATGGGGATCGAGCAGGCCGGCGTCCAGCATCCGGCCGAGCTGGGTGAGGCCGCCGGAGCGCAGCACCGCCCCGACCGGCTCGTACAGGTAGCCGCCGACCTCGCGCACCGGCAGCGGTTCCGCCGTGGAGCCGGTGACCAGGCGATGCCAGGACCCGTCGATGTCGTGGCGCCCTGAGCTCGTCGAAGGGTCTTCGACAGGCTCGGACCGCATGGCAGTCGCCCGGACCAGGGCCGACCGGCGTCCCGCCACCGCTCCCGGTCCGGCCCACAGGCCGACCTCGACGGTGTCGCCGGAGTCGGTCAGCCACTCGGCCTCCACGTCGGGCGGGATCAGACCGTGCGGCAGGGCCGGGCCGAGCTTGACCCCGGCCGTACGCCGTCCGTCCAGCAGACCGGTGACCAGCGACCAGCTCGGGGTGAAGTCGGTGACCCGCCAGACCCGGCCGTGCGCGTTGCGCCGGGCCGGATCGCAGAACGCCCCCACCCCGGGCGGCAGCAGGTCGGCGGCGACCTGCTCCGCATCGGCACAGATCACCTCGGCGCGTCCGGCCAGGTTGGCCGCCGCCACGGCGGCGGTGTCCGGGTCGCGCTCCACGGCGACGACCTCCAGGCCGGCCCGGAGGAAGGCCAGGGCATCGGCGCCGATCCCGCAGCCCAGGTCGACCACGCGGCGTACGCCCGCCGCCCGGAACCGCGAGGCGTGGTGGTCGGCCACCCCCGGCCGGGTGGCCTGCTCCAGTCCGTCCCGGGTGAAGAACATGGTGGCAGCCGCGGCCCCGAACTTGGTCACGGCCTTACGCCGCAGCGCGGCCTGCTGCAGGGCGGCGGCCGCCACGTCCGGCTCGACCAGCCGGCGCAGCCGGGTGCCCGCGGCCAGGGCGTCGGGGTCAGGCTCGGCCATCGCCGTGGCCAGGGCCTCCTCGGTGAGACCGAAGGGCAGCGACCCACTCACACCAGGACGGTTTCGACCGGCAGCGAGGAGTCGGCGCCGAGGTCGAGCGACGACGGTCGGCCACCCGTGGCGACCACCTCCGCGCCGAGCACGGCGATCATGGCCCCATTGTCGGTGCACAGGCCGGGCCGGGGCGTACGCAGGGCGATCCCCCGCTCCCCCGCTCGTTCGGTCAGCAGCGCCCGCAGCCGCCGGTTGGCCGCCACCCCGCCACCGATCAGCAGCGAGTCGGCCCCGGTCGCGGCGCAGGCGTCCATCGCCTTGGCGCTCAGCACGTCGCAGACCGCCTCCTGGAAGCTGGCGGCGACGTCGGGCACCGAGACTTCCCGGCCGACCCGCTGCTCCGTCTCGACGTAGCGGGCCACCGCGGTCTTCAGACCGGAGAAGGAGAAGTCGAACCGGTGCCGCTCCAGGTCCTTCCGGGCGGTCAGGCCGCGTGGGAAGTCCACGTGCCGGGGGTCGCCGGTGGCCGCCCGGTCGATCTCCGGCCCGCCCGGGTAGGACAGGCCGAGCAGCCGGGCAACCTTGTCGTACGCCTCCCCCGCCGCGTCGTCAGTGGTCGAGCCCAGCTCGGTGATCCCGTCCGTGATGCCCTCCACGGCGAGCAGCGAGGTGTGCCCACCGGAGACCAGCAGGGCGACGCACCGGTCGGACAGCGGTCCGTGCTCCAGCAGGTCGACGGCGACATGGCCGGCCAGGTGGTTCACCCCGTAGAGCGGCTTGTCCAACGCGTACGCCAGCGCCTTGGCCGCGGCCAGGCCGACGACCAGCGCCCCCATCAGACCCGGCCCCGCCGTGACGGCGATGCCGTCGAGCTCGGTCAGGTCGATGTCGGCAGTGGCACACGCCCGCTGCAGGGTCGGCACCATCGCCTCCAGGTGAGCCCGGCTGGCCACCTCGGGCACCACGCCGCCGTAGCGGGCGTGCAGCGCCACACTCGAGGCGACCTCGTTGGCCAGCAGCTCGTGGCCGCGGACGATGCCCACCCCGGTCTCGTCGCAGGAGGACTCGATCCCCAGGATCAGCGGACCGCTCACAGGTCCTGCACCCCGCGCCCGCTCGACCGCTGCCGCCCCCGCCTGCTGCGCCCGACCGGGGGGCAAGCCCCCCGGCCCCCCTGTTCGCGGACACGCGCCCGGCACCGACCGTCGTCACTGGACCCCGCGTACGGCGGTGCCTCGCGTGGCCGTCCAGGCGGGGCCGGCTCCCTCGCTTGCCGAGGCTCGGCGCTCACAGCTCGTACCGCTTCAGGATCAGGGCGTGCCGCCCGGGACCGTAGTAGTCGTAGCGGACCCGCAGCTGCTCGAACCCGAGGCGTTGGTAGAGCGCGATCGCCGGCTCGTTGGTGTAGCCGACCTCCAGCATGGCCGCCCGGGCGCCGGCCTGCCGGACCGCCTCGACGCCGGCCTCGACCAGGGCGGTGCCGATGCCGGTGCGGCGGTGCGCCGGGGCGACAACCAGCCGGAGCAGCTCGGCGAGCTCGCCGATCACGCTCCAGGTGATCACCCCGAGGATCTGGTGCGACCGGGCGATCAGCACCCGGCGGTTGTCGGCGAGCAGCTCGCCCAGCCAGCTGCGCTCGCTCCACCGCTCGGGCTCGGCGAAGCCGGCACGCTCCAGAGCCATGATGGCGTCCAGGTCCACCCGCCGGGCGGGCAGCACGTTGACCTCAGCCGGCACGCAGCACCGACTTCGGCCGGCTGGGCTCGCTGGCGTCCGGCCGGCGCAGGTAGAGCGGTTCACGTCCGGCGTCGGGCAGGTAGGGTCCACGCACCGCCATCACCCCGGGGTCGAGGCGGCTCGGTCCGGGTGCGACGACCAGCTGGCCGGGGTAGATGTCGCCGGCCGGCCCGATGACCGGCAGCTTGGGGACCGCGTCGGGACGGTCGACGGCCGGACCATCCCGGCGGGAGCCGTCGGCCGCGTAACGGGCCCAGTAGACCTCGCGCCGACGGGCGTCGGTGGCGACCACGAACTCCTCGACCGGGCCGGCCGCGGCGTGCTCGGCAGCCAGGACGTCCAGGCTGCACACCCCGCGCAGCGGGACGCCCGTCACCGTGGCCAGGATCTGCGCGGTGACCACGCCGACCCGCAGCCCGGTGAACGGACCGGGTCCGAGGCCCACCACGATCTGGTCCAGATCGGCGACGCGTACGTCGGCGTCGGCCAGCGTCTCCGCGACCAGGGGCATCAGCTGCTCGGCATGGGCCATCCGGTCCGGGACCGTGGCCACGGCCAGCACCTCGGTCCCGCGAGCCAGCCCGACGTTGACCACCGTGGCCGTGTCCAGCGCCAGGACCAGGCGGTCAGTCATCGTGCGGCTCGGCCAAGGCGTTCAGCTGAGCGGCGGGCCAGCGCGATCCGATGGTCCGGAAGGTGACCACCCGCTCGCTGTCGGCATCGCCGTTGCTTCCTGCGTGCGGCGACCGCCAGATCTCGACCTCCAGCCGGTCCGGGGCCAGGTCCTCGGCCACCCCGCGACCCCACTCCACCACCGTCACCGAGTCGGCGACCGTGGCGTCGAGATCCAGATCCTCGAGCTCGGCCGGACCGCCCAGGCGGTACGCGTCGACATGCACCAGGCGGGGCCGCCCGGTCGTCGATGGGTGGATCCGGGACAGCACGAAGGTGGGCGAGATCACCCGGCCCACCGTGCCGAGGCCGCGACCGATCCCCTGGGTCAAGGTGGTCTTGCCCGCGCCCAGGTCGCCGGTGGCGATCACCACGTCGCCCGGCCGCAACAGGCCGGCCAGCCGCTCCCCCAGCCTCTGCATGTCCGCGGCGGTCGGCACCCGGACCGCGAGCGGCAGGTCACGGGCCAGGATCATCCCGTGCGGCACCGTCCGGTCCACCCGGAAGCCCCGGTGCCGCCAGAAGTCGACCAGCTCGGCCAGCTCCTCCCGAGCCAGCAGCTCGACGGCGCGGTAACCGGAGCGGGCGGCCAGTGCCTCCGCCTCGGCGACCATCGCCGAGGCGATGCCGTGCCGTTGGTAGTCGGGGTGGACCGACACCCGGGTGAGGGTCGCCACGCCCGGGCGGGTGCCCGGCTGCACCAGGATGGCGCCGGCCGGGCGGCCTTCGACGGCGGCATAGATGCCACCGCCGCGGCGCAGGCTGTCGGTCACCGAGGCGATCGTCTCGGCGTCAGCGGTGGACGGCGGGTCGAGCGCAGGCCGGGCGCCGAACGCGGCATGGATGACCTCGACCATCCCGGCGGCGTTCTCCTCCGAGGCCACCGAGACGACAGGGTGTAGGACCGAGACGCTCACCGCGGGAGATTCTAGTGACCGGAGCGGCGCGGGGCCGTTCGACGCCGACCGGACGGACGAGCGGTCGGTGGGGCGACCAACCGGAGGTAGTCCGCCTCGCTGATCGGCTCCGCCGTCGACCGGTTGCCGTTGCCCAGCGACAGGTCCTCCGGGAAAGCCGAGTCGACCCCGCGTACGCCGGCGCGGTCGAGCAGCCGTCGCACGTCCCGCCGCTGATGCGGCAGCGCCAGCGTGACGACCTGGCCCTTGCCACCGGCTCGAGCGGTCCGGCCGGCCCGGTGCAGGTACTCCTTGCTGCCGTGTGGCGGATCCACCTGGAGGACCAGGCCGACGTCGTCGACGTGGATGCCCCGGGCCGCCACGTCGGTGGCCACCAGTGTCGGCAGTGAGCCGTCACGGAACCGGCCGAGGATCCGCGTCCGCAGCCCCTGGGCCAGTCCGCCGTGCAGGGCACCGGCCAGGACTCCCTCGGCACGCAGCTGCTCGGCCACCCGGTCGGCCCCCATCTGGGTGCGGACGAAGACGATGGTCCGACCCGGCCGACCGGCGAGCTCGGCGGTCACCCGAACCTTGTCGGCCGGGGCGACCGGCACGACCAGGTGGGTCATCGTGGCCACGCTGGCGGTGGCCGCATCGACCGAGACGGTGACCGGGTCGGGCAGGTAGCGGCGGACAAGCTGGTCGACCGCCTCGTCCAGCGTCGCCGAGAAGAGCAGCCGCTGGCCGGTCCCCGGCACGGTGTCGAGGATCTGGGTGACGGCGGGCATGAACCCGAGGTCGGCCATGTGGTCGGCCTCGTCCAGCACGGTCACCTCGACCCGGCCGAGGTCGACGACGCCCTGGTCCATCAGGTCGATCAGCCGGCCCGGGGTCGCGACCACCACGTCCACGCCGCGCTCGAACGCCCGCTGCTGCGGGGTGTAGGACATCCCGCCCGCCACCAGCACGACGCCCATACCGGCGATCTGGGCCAGCGGGGCCAGCACGTCGCTGACCTGCATGGCCAGCTCGCGGGTGGGGGCCAGCACCAGACCGCGCGGGGCGCGACCACGACCGGAGTCGCCGCCGGCCAAACGGGCCAGCATCGGCAGGCCGAACGCCAGCGTCTTGCCCGACCCGGTCTGCGCCCGGCCGAGAACGTCCCGGCCGGCCAGCGCGGCAGGGATGGTGGCGGCCTGGATCGGGAACGGGGCGGAGATGCCGGAGGCGGCCAGGGCCGCGGACAGGTTGTCCGGGAGGCCCAGCTCGGCGAAGTCAGCCGCCTCGGTGTTGGGCGCCGGGTGCGACGACGGCGACGCCGGACGGATCTCGGCCGAACGGGACTCGAACCGCTCGGGTCGTCCGGGCCGCTCGAACCCCTCGGCCCGCCCCGGCCGCTCGACCCGCTGGGAACGCTCCGGACGCCCCGGCCGCCCCATCCGCTCAGCACGCCCCTGCCGCGCAAACTGCTCGACCCGCCCCGGCCGCTCGGGACGCCCCTGCCGCTCCGGCCGGTCCACCCGCTCGAACCGCTCCGGACGTCCTTGCCGCTCGGGCCGCTCGGGCCGCTCGGGCCGCTCCCGCCGCTCCGGGCGTACGGCCCGAGGCTTGCGGACCGGCGGCTGCTCCCGCACGGGCCGGGTCTTGGCCGCGGGACGGGCCGGAGTGGACCGCTCGGGACTCCGGCTGGTCTCGGGGCTCACCGCCACCGTCCGCTTCCGGGGCTGGCCGCCGCGACGGCGCGGGGCGTGGCCGCGGGCCGCTCGGTCGGCGGCCGACCAGCGGACCTTCGGGGTGCCGTCAGCCTTGCGCGACTTGGCGGGCATGGCAGATCTACTCAATTCTTGGGCTGGGGATGCCGGGCCAAGACTTCAGCACACCGGCAAAGCAACAACTCTACCAACGCCACCGGCATTCCCTCCCACTCCGCGGCACCTACGCCGACTCCGCGGCCGTTGCTGCTGCCGCGGAGTCCGCCCAAGTGCCGCGGAGTGCGGAGCGGGAGGCGGACCTCGCCGCCGGTGTGGCGGTGCCGGTGCTGGCCGGCGCCCTCAGCGCGCGGCGCGAACCCGGTCCAGCAGGTCCTCGACCGCCTCGTTGACACGGTCCGGGCGCTCGATCATGCCGAGATGCCCGCAGTTCGGCAGGCGCAGGGCGACGGCGTCCGGCAGCCGCTCACTGATCCGGTCGGTGTGGACGACCGGGGTGAACAGGTCGTTCTCGCCCCCGACGACGAGCACCGGCAGCTTGCTCAGCCCGTCCAGCGCCTCATACTCGTCGAGCTCGCGGAACGCCGGGTAGAAGTCGGCGACGACGTCCAGCGGCGTCGAAGCCAGCATCTCGCTGACGTACTCGACGTAGCTGGGCGGCACGTCGGAGGCGAAGGCCAACCGACGGGTGGCCACGTAGCCCATGTCGCTGCCCGCCCGGCGGGTGCGCTGGACCAGCTCCGGGATCCGGTTCAACGAGGCCATCAGCGGCTCGGCAACCCGGGAGAACGCTCGCCCCGGAATGCCACGGATCGGTGAGTGCTCGGCCAGCTCGCCGGCCGAGGTGTGCAGCAGGCCGACCCCGACCACCCGGGTGCCGAACAGCTCCGGCCGGCTCGCGGCGAGCCGCATGATCGTCATCCCACCCATGGAGTGGCCGATCAGCACCACTGGTCCCGGACCGGCCACCTCGTCGAGCACCTGCTCCAGGTCGATGGCCAGCTGGTTCAGCCGGCAGTGCTCGGGCGCCGAGCGGCTGGATCGGCCGTGGGACCGCAGGTCGTAGAACACCTGACGCACCCGGCCGCGGAAGTGGCGGCGCTGGAAGTGCCAGTTGTCCAGGTTCAGCGCGTAGCCGTGGATCCAGACCAGGGTCACATCGTCGTTGGGACCCTCATCCACCTCGGTGTGCAGCACCACCCCGTCGGCGGTGGTCAGCGCCGGCCCGTCGGACCGCAGCGCGAAGAACTCGGCCAGCTCGGCCTCCGGCGTGCGGGCGATCCGCTTGCTGACCAGCCGCTGCTCCAGCTCCAGGCCCGCGGCGATGCCGCCCATGGCCATGGCCGCGACGCCGGCGATCAGGCCCACCCCCTCGGCCAGGCGGTTCCGGGCGACCATCAACCGCCCTGGGTTACGCCGCGGTAGACCCGGGGCACCCGAGCGCCGATCCGGGTGACGATCTCGTAGCCGATGGTGCCGCACCACTCCGCCCACTCCTCCGCGGTGGGCTCGCCGTCGGTCCCGGAGCCGAACAGCACGACCTCGGCCCCCGGTTCGGCGGACGCGTCCGGTCCGAGCTCCACCACGAACTGGTCCATGCAGACCCGGCCGCGGATCGGCGCCCGCCCGCCGGCCCAGCCGACCTCGGCCCGGTTGCTGGCGTGCCGCGGGATGCCGTCGCCGTAGCCCAGGGGCACCAGGCCCACGGTCGTCGCCCGGTCGGTGGTCCAGGTCAGGCCGTAGGAGACCCCGGACCCCGCCGCGATGGACTTGACGTTGACCAGCTGCGAGCGCAGCGACATCACCGGCCGGAGGCGTACGCCGGCCGCTGCGGCGATCCCGGGCGCGGGATCGATCCCGTACGCGGCTATGCCCACCCGCACCAGGTCCAGCCGGGCCTCGGGCACGACCAGCGCTCCGGCGGAGTTGGCCAGGTGGCGCAGCGCCGGCTCCAGGCCGGCGGCCCGGGCGACCTCGTAGCCGCGCTGGTACGCCGCGACCTGCACGGCCACCGAGGGGTGGTCCAGCTCGTCGGCGGCGGCCAGGTGGGACCAGACGCCGACCACCTCCAGCGCTCCGGCCTCCTCGGCCTCAGCCGCAACGGCGCAGACGTCCGGCCAGTCGGCGGCAGCGGCGCCGTTGCGGGACAGCCCGGTGTCGAGCTTGAGGTGGACCCGCGCCCGCCGCTCGGTGGTGCCGGCAGCGGCGACCAGCCGGGAGATCTGCTCCACCGACTGGGCCGACACGTCGACATCCGCGGCGACCAGCGGAGCGAGGTCCTCCTCGACGCCGTACAGCCAGGTGAGCAGCCGCCCGTCGTCACCGGCCTCGCGCAGGGCCAGCGCCTCCGCCGGGGTGGCCACCCCCAGCCAGGTGGCACCGGCCACCCGGGCCTCGCGGGCGCAGGCCAGCATGCCGTGCCCGTAGCCGTCAGCCTTGACCACCACCATCACCTCGGCCGTCCCGACGTGGGCGTTCAGGGCGGCGACGTTGGCCCGGAAGGCGGTCATGTCGATCTCGGCCCGTGCGGTGGCGTGGGCGATCAGTCCGGTCACCATCCCGTGTGCGCAATCTCGTCGTCGACGGCCCGGGCACGGCGCTGCAGCACAGCGATCGTGCCGGGCAGGTGCTCGGCCAGCTGGTGCGGCGGGATCGGGCCCGGGTGGCGGGTCGCGGTGTACGCCTGCACGGATGCCCCGAGCAGCGCGGCCATCCCCGGCCGCTGGCCGGCGGCCAGCAAGGCGGCACAGATACCGCCGAGTACGTCGCCGGACCCGGCCTGCCCGGTCCAGACCGGGCCGGGCAGGGCCACCCGGATCTCGGAGTCGTTGTCGGGCCCGGCCACCAGCTGGCTCGCCCCCTTGAGCAGCACGGTCGCCCCGGTGAGCTCTACTCCGGCTCGGACCGCCCGGATCGGGTCCTCGGTGACCCAGGACCGTTCCTCGCCGAGCAGCTTGGCCAGCTCGCCGGCGTGCGGGGTGAGCAGCCAGTTGCCCGGGCAGCGCTCGGGCAGGAAGGTGAGCCCGTCCGCGTCGACCACGGTCGGCAGCCCGGAGTCCAGCGCGGCGGCGATCTCGTCCCGGCCGTCGACCTGCTCGCCCCAGCCGGAGCCGAGCAGGTGCGCCTGCACCCGACCGGGCGAGAAGACCACGTTGGGCAGCCGGGCCCGGATCAGGTCGGCCGGCTTGTCCGTGCCCAGGAAGCGGACCATTCCGGCTCCCGCGTACACCGCACCGGTGGTGGCCAGCATGCCCGCCCCGGGGTACTGGTCGGAGCCGGCGTGCACGCCGACCACACCGCGGGAGTACTTGTCGCTGCGGGCGTCCGGGTAGGGCCAGCAGCTGGCCAGCTCGCCCTCGTCCGCCTGCTGCAGCCACAGCCGGGTCTGCCTGGCGTGCCGCGTGTACGGCCGCAGGCCGATGTCGACGACCTCGATCGCGCCGCACCGGCTCCGGGCCGGTTCCAGCAGGTGGCAGAACTTCGGCACCCCGAAGCTCACGGTGCGTCGGGCCTCGATCGCCGCGCCCGGCACCGCTCCGGTGTCCGCGGCCACCCCCGAGGGCAGGTCGACGGCCACGATCGGGATCGGCCCCGAGTCCCGGAGGGCGCCGGCCAGATCGGCGACCGGCTGGGGCAGCCCGGGGCGACCGCCGATGCCCAGCACTCCGTCGACGGCCAGGTCGAAGTCGAGCCGCGGTTGCACCCTGAGCTTGTCGAAGGGCGCTTCCACCGGCTCAGCGCGAATTCCGAGGTCGGCCAGGTCGACCATCCGGCCGCCGGCCGCCCGCAGCGCGGCCAGGCCGCGGGCGTGTGGTTCGCCGAGACAACGCACGGCCGTGACCGACACGCCCCGGCGGGCCAGGCGCGCCCCGGCGAACAGGGCGTCGCCGCCGTTGTTCCCCGGGCCGACCATGACCAGCACCTTCGTGCCGTAGACCCGGCCGCGCAGCTCGGCCAGCTCCCGGGCGACGGCGGCGGCCAGCCCCGCGGCGGCCCGCTGCATCAGGATGTCGTCGTCGCCCAGCCGCTCGATGGCCGCCGCCTCGAGGGCGCGGACGGTCTCCACCGAGCAGGCCTCGCCGATCATCACGCCTCGCAGATCACCACGGCCGACGCGATGCCGGCGTCGTGGGACAGGCTGACGTGGATGGTGCCGATGCCCAGCTCGGTGGCCCGGGCGGCCACGGTGCCGGTCACCTTGAACTCCGGTCGGCCGCGCTCATCGGTGACCACCTCGGCGTCGTGCCAGGACAGTCCGGCAGGTGCTCCGAGCGCCTTGGCCAGCGCCTCCTTGGCCGCGAACCGGGCCGCCTGGGACGCCACCGGGCGCTCCGCCTCAGCGGCGGTGAACAGCCGGTCGACCATCCGCGGCGTGCGGCGTACGGACTCGGCGAACCGCTCGACATCACAGACGTCGATCCCGATGCCGATGATCATCTACTCGACGGTGACGGACTTGGCCAGGTTGCGCGGCTGGTCCACGTCGTGGCCCTTCCGGGTGGCCAGCTCGCAGGCGAACACCTGCAGCGGCACCGTCGCGACCAGCGGCTGCAGCAGGGTGGACACCTTCGGCAGCCGGATCAGCACGTTGGCGTACGGGGCGACCTCCTCGTCGTCCTCCTCGGCCAGCACCACGGTCTTGGCCCCCCGGGCCCGGACCTCCTGCAGGTTAGACAGCACCTTGTCGTGCAGCAGGTCCCGGCCGCGCGGCGGAATGACCACGATGACCGGCAGCGCGTCCGCGATCAGGGCGATCGGGCCGTGCTTGAGCTCCCCGGCGGCGAAGCCCTCGGCGTGGATGTAGGCCAGCTCCTTGAGCTTGAGCGCACCCTCCAGGGCCACCGGGTAGCCGACGTGCCGGCCCAGGAACAGCACCGACGGCTCCCCCGCGAACTCGGCCGCCAGCTCCAGCACCGGGTCGATCCCCTCGAGCACGGCGGTGATGGCGGCCGGCATGGTCTGCAGCTCGCGCAGGGCGGCGGCGACCTCGTCGCCGTACTTGGTCCCCCGCACCTGGGCCAGGTAGAGCCCGAGCAGGTAGCAGGCGACCAGCTGGGTGAGGAAGCCCTTGGTCGAGGCCACGCCGATCTCGGGGCCGGCGTGGGTGTAGATCACGGCGTCGGACTCCCGGGGGATGGTCGAGCCGTTGGTGTTGCAGATGGCCAGCACCCGGGCCCGCTGCTCGCGGGCGTGCCGGATGGCCATCAAGGTGTCGGCGGTCTCGCCGGACTGGCTGATCGCCACCACCAGGGTGGTCGGTCCGACGATCGGGTCGCGGTAGCGGAACTCGCTGGCCAGCTCGACCTCACACGGGATCCGGGTCCAGTGCTCGATGGCGTACTTGGCCACCAGCCCGGCATAGAAGGCCGTGCCGCAGGCCACGACGACGATCTTGTCGACGCTGCGCAGCTCGGCCTCGGGGATCCGGATCTCGTCCAGGGTGAGCTTGCCGGAGGCGTCGTGCCGGCCCAGCAGGGTGTCGGCCACCGCCTTGGGCTGCTCGTAGATCTCCTTGCGCATGAACCAGTCGTAGCCACCCTTCTCGGCGGCCGACAGGTCCCAGTCCACGTGGTAGGGCCGCACCTCGGCCGGCTCGCCGGCGAAGGTGGTCACGGTGACCGCGTCGGCGGTGATCTGCACGACCTGGTCCTGGCCGAGCTCGATCGCCTCGCGGGTGTGCTCGATGAAGGCGGCCACGTCGGAGGCGACGAAGTTCTCGCCCTCGCCCACCCCGACCACCAGCGGGGAGTTGCGGCGGGCGGCCACCACGGTGTCCGGACGCTCCCGGTCCACGGCCACCAGGGTGAACGCCCCGTGCAGCCGCCGGCACACCGTCCGCATCGCCGCGTCCAGCGGTACGCCGGCGCTCACCTGCTGGCCCAGCAGCTGGGCCACGATCTCGGTGTCGGTCTCCGAGGTCGGCGTGATCCCGGCCGAGGCGAGCTCGGCGCGCAGGGCGACGTAGTTCTCGACGATGCCGTTGTGGACCAGGGCGATGCGGCCGTCCGCGGACGTGTGCGGGTGGGCGTTGACGTCGTTGGGGGCGCCGTGGGTGGCCCAGCGGGTGTGCCCGATGCCCAGGCCGTCGCGCGGCAGCGGCTCCTCGGCCAGCAGCTTCTCCAGGTTGCCGAGCTTGCCGGCCTTCTTGGCCACGTGCAGCGCGCCGTCGCTGACCAGCGTGACTCCCGCGGAGTCGTAACCCCGGTACTCCAGCCGCCGGAGTCCCTCGACCA
>DATHBQ010000228.1:0-6403 GCA_035296105.1 Propionibacteriaceae bacterium
GACCTCGAACTGGTTGCTGCCGCCGCCCTGGTTCGCGTACTGCGTGGCCAGGTCGAGCAGCCGTCGGTCCACCCCCGCCGCGCCGGTCGTCTCCGCGGCGTTGAGCTGCTGCTGCGCGTCGTTGACCACCTGCCGCGCCACGCTCTCGGCGGTCTCGGCCTTGCTGTCGACCACCGCGATGGTGGCCTGCTGCATCAACAGGAAACCGCCGAGCACCAGCACCAGGACCGAGGCCAGGAAGACGGTGAGCACCACCCGGAGTGGCAGCGAGCGCCACCACCACAGGAGCGGGACCTTCAGCCAACTGGGTCGGACCATGCGGTTCCTGCCGGCTAGACCGGCTGCGGTTCGCCGGCCTTGTAGCCGATGCCGCGTACGGTGACAACGATCTCCGGGTGCTCCGGATCGCGCTCGATCTTGGAGCGCAAGCGCTGGACGTGCACGTTGACCAACCGGGTGTCGGCGGCGTGCCGGTAGCCCCAGACCTGCTCCAGCAGCACCTCGCGGCTGAACACCTGCCAGGGTCGGCGCGCCAGCGCCAGGAGCAGGTCGAACTCGAGCGGGGTGAGCTGGATCGGTATCCCGTCGCGCTTGACCGAGTGGCCGTCGACGCTGATCGACAGGTCGCCGATCCGCAGCGTCTCCGCATCGGTCTCGTCGGCCGTGGGCGAGCGGCGCAGCCGGGTCTTGATCCGAGCCACCAGCTCCTTGGCCTTGAACGGCTTGGCGACATAGTCGTCGGCCCCGGCCTCCAGCCCCTCGACCACGTCGATGGTGTCGGTCTTGGCCGTCAGCATCACGATCGGCACCCCGGACTCCGCCCGGATGTCGCGGCAGACATCGACACCGTCCCGGCCGGGCAGCATCAAGTCCAGCAGCACCAGGTCCGGCTTGGCGTCCTTGAAGGCCGCCAGCGCCTTGTCCCCATGGGCGCACCAGACCGGGTCGAAGCCCTCGTTGCGCAGGACGATCGAAAGCATTTCGGCCAGGGCGGCGTCATCGTCGACCACCAGCACCCGGCTCCTTACGCCCCCCGCTTTGGCCGTCTCCGTCACCTGTTTCCCTTCGCCGCCTTCCGTGCTCGTCGCGAGACGCAATCCTATGCGTTTTTCAGGCACCGCCGGACGGACCGACGCGCGGCCCCGTTAGTGGGAACGAGCGCCGGCCGCGACGCGTTTCCCGGCATGGGCCTGGGCCACAGAGGTGACACACTGCTCCGGTGTCCGCCGTGCGTCCGCTCAACCGGCCCCGGCGGCCGGCGGTGCTGGACGCGGCGCGGACGGCCCTGATCCCGCTGCGCCCGCTGACCATCGGCGAGATTCTCGACGGTGCCTTCCTGATCGTTCGTCGCAATCTCCGGCTGATGCTCGGCCTGCCGCTGGTGGTCGCCGCCGGTGCCGCGGCGTACGCGCTCGCCGGCGTGGGCCTGTGGGTGCTGCTGGGCAACACCACCGCCCGCTCGGCCCAGATCGTGCTCACCGTGCTGATGGGCCTGCTCGGGCTGCTGCTGCTGCAGCAGTTCCTGGTCTGGCTGACCGCGATCCTGTCCCGGGTGAGCCTGCAGACCGTGCTCGGCGACGGCTTCGCCCCGGCCACGACCCGGGCCACGTGGCGGGCGTCGCTGCCGTTGTTCTGGCCGATGCTGGGGCTGTCGCTGCTGCAGTGGGCGGCCGTCACCGTCGTGCAGACGCTGCTCGGCATCCTCTACTACGCCGTCGGGATCGGCGTCGTGCTGGCCGGGGTGGAGAGCGAGACGCTGGCCGCCGTGGCCCTGATCGCCATCACCGTGGTCACCTATGCGCTGTACATGGTGATCTACGGGTACCTGTCCCTCACCGTGCCCGCCCTGGCCACCGAGAGCGCCAAGGCGCCGGGCTGGATCGGGAGGCCGGCCAGGCCCACCAACCCGCTCACCGCGTTCGAGCGGTCGGTCCGGCTCGTCGGCAGGCAGAACGTCGTCCGGGTCGGGCTGATCTACGGCGGCCTGCTGCTGATCTGCGTGGCGGTGGTCGGC
The DNA here is from genome assembly GCA_035296105.1 of Propionibacteriaceae bacterium. GTDB lineage: Bacteria > Actinomycetota > Actinomycetes > Propionibacteriales > Propionibacteriaceae > Microlunatus. The sequence continues at coordinate 2,015 of DATHBQ010000228.1, forward strand.
CTGGTCGCCGCCGGAGTCGTCCTGATGATCACGCTGTACGTACGGGCGCTCAACGTGGACGTCCTCGACGTGCTGGCCAACCCCTGGACGATCCTCGGGGGCGCCGCCTTCTCGGTCCTGGTGGCCATGTCGGTCCTGCTTGCCTACGCGGCCGCCGTGCAGACCCTGGTCTACCTCGACCTGCGGATGCGCCGCGAGGCGCTGGACCTGGCCATGCGGTTCGACTGCGTCCCCATCCCCCAGCCATCGGCGCCCCCGGCCGCCTACCCGCCCTGGGTCCCGCCTCCCGCCCCGCTCTCCGCTCCAACGGGATGACGCCGACCCTGTTGCCGCTGGAGGTGCCGGTCCGGATCGGCCGGGACGAGGCCCAGCGCCGGGCCGCCGAGGAGCTGGCCAAGGCCAAGTACGGCGGGACCCCGCAGTGGCTGTCCGACATGGCCGAGCGCGCCGACGCGGTCGTCTCCGGGCTGGTCGAGCTCTTCCTGCGGATCTTCGGCGACCGGCTCGGCACGGGCGGCGGGGTCAACTGGGGCTTCGTGAGCGTGGTGCTGGTCCTGTTGGCCGCGGTGGTGCTGGTCGTCTGGCGGGTCGGCCTGCCGCGCCGGAGAGGTCGCCGGCGCGACGCCGGGGTGGCGCTCGATCCCACCCGAGCGCCGGCGGACTATCGGACCACAGCCGAGCAGGCGGCGGCCGCCGGCGAGTGGACCGCGGCGGTCCGCGACCGGTTCCGAGCCGTGGTCCGCGAGCTCGAGGTGCAGACGATCCTCGACGTCCGGCCGGCCCGCACGGCCTCCGAGGCCGCCTACCGCGCCTCCCGGGTGCTGCCCGACTGCACCGATGCCCTCCGGGCGGGCGCCGAGGCGTTCAACGCGGTGGTCTACGGCGACCGCGCGGCCACTCCGGAGACCTATCGGCAGCTGGTCGCCCTCGACGACCAGGTGATCGCCGCCGCCGGCCGGGCCGACCTGGTCGCCGAGGAGACGGTGGCGGGATGAGGCCATCGACGATTCGCCGGGTCCGGTGGGTCGCCGGGATCGCGACCACGGTGGCCCTGGTCGTGCTGGCCCTCGTGGTGACCGTGGGCCGAGCCAACCGGCAGCAGGCCGACGACCCACGCTCGACCACGCCCGCCGGCGCGGGGGCACTGGGTGCGCTCCTGGCCGCCGAGGGCGTCCGGATCCAGGTCGTCGACCGGGTCGGTGATGCCGTCGGCACTGCGGACCCGGGTCGGGCCCTGGTGGTCGCCAACGGCGACGAGCTGCGCGGGGCGGATGCGCAGCGGCTGCTGGCGGTCGGGTTCGGCCGGGTGATCCTGCTCCGGCCGGACGCGGGGACGCTGGTCCGGTTCGGCGTACGCGCCGAGGGGCGGTCCGCCACCCGGAGCACCATCGCCCCGGGCTGTCCGGCCGACGCCGCGGAGCAGGCGGGCGCCGTGGCGTTCGATGACGCCCGGTCCGCCTACGCCTCCACAGGCCCGGCGGAGTTCTCCTGCTATCCCGCCGGACCGGGCGGCTACGGCTACCTGCGGGTCCCCACGGCAGCGGGGCCGGCCGTCGAGCTGGTGGGCGGCGGGGTCAGCAACACGCTGCTGGAGCAGGCCGGCAACGCCGCGTTCGGGATGAACGTCTTCGGCGCCCAGACCGACGTCACCTGGCTGATGGCCCGGGAGGAGTCGCCGGGCGCGGAGTCGACCCCGCCGCGGCTGCTGCCGCCGTGGTGGCCGATAGCGCTGGTCCAGGCGGCCATCGCCTTCGCGATCGTGGCGGTCTGGCGCGGCCGGCGGCTGGGCCCGATTCTCACCGAGCCGCTGCCGGTCACCGTCCGGGCCGCCGAGACGGTCGAGGGCCACGGCCGGCTGTACCACCGGATCAACGCCTACGACCGAGCCGCGCGGGCCCTGCGGGCCGGCACGGTCGGCCGGCTCAGCAGGGCGTACGGCCATGCCGACGACCCGCTCGCGCTGAGCGGCGTGCTGGCGGACCGGACCGGCCTGGACCCGGTGCAGGTCCGGCAGATGCTCGTCGACGCCCGCCCGACCACCGACGACGACCTGGTCAACCTGGCCAGGGACCTGGACCGACTCGAGCAGGAGGCTCGCCGGCTGTGACCAGCACCTACACCCCCACTCCGCAGTCCCCGGCGCGGACGGCGCTGAGTGCGCTGCGCGCCGAGGTCGGCAAGGCCGTGGTCGGCCAGGACGCCGCCGTGACCTCGCTGGTGATCGCGCTGATCTGCCGCGGTCACGTGCTGCTCGAGGGTGTGCCCGGCACGGCGAAGACGCTGCTGGTGCGCAGCTTCGCCAAGGCCCTGCGGATCGAGACGAAGCGGGTGCAGTTCACCCCGGACCTGATGCCCGGCGACATCACCGGCTCCCTGATCTATGACTCCCGGACGGCGCAGTTCACCTTCCGGGAGGGGCCGGTCTTCACCAACCTGATGCTGGCCGACGAAATCAACCGCACCCCACCCAAGACCCAGGCCGCGCTGCTGGAGGCCATGGAGGAGCGGCAGGTCAGCGTGGACGGCACCCCCCGCCCGCTGCCCGAGCCGTTCATCGTCGCCGCCACCCAGAACCCGGTGGAGTACGAGGGCACCTACCCTCTGCCCGAGGCGCAGCTGGACCGGTTCCTGATGAAGATCCGGATCGACCTGCCGGAGCGGAACGCCGAGATCGAGGTGCTCAGCCGGCACGCCGCCGGCTTCGACCCGCGCGACCTGGACGCCGCGGGGCTGCTGCCGGTGGCCGGTCCCGACGACCTCGAGCGGGCCCGCCGCGAGCTCGGCGGGGTGATGGTCCACCCGCAGGTGCTGGCCTACATCGTCGACGTGGTGCGGGCGACCCGGCTGTCCCCCTCGCTGCAGCTCGGGGTCTCCCCGCGTGGGGCGACGGCCATCCTGCGCACCGCCCGGGCCTGGGCGTGGTTGTCGGGCCGGGACTACGTGTCCCCCGACGACGTCAAGGCGCTCGCATTCCCCACCCTGCGGCACCGGGTCAGCCTGCGCCCCGAGGCCGAGCTGGAGGGAGTCACCACCGACTCGGTGATCGAGTCCATCCTGGCCACCGTCCCGGTGCCGCGTTGATGCCCACTCCCCCCTTCCTTCGCGCGAAACCGGTCAGTTGGGGCAGGTCTACGGCAGCCAGGGGTGTCCCAAGTGACCGGTTTCCTGGGGAGATGGGAGGCGGGAACCGGTGGTGCTGACCTGGCGGGCCGGGGCGCTGGCCGCCGCGGCCGTCGTGGCCGTGGGGGTCGCCGGCTCCTGGGTGGCGGCGCTGGTCGCGACCGCGGTGCTGATCCTGGTCATCGGGCTGGACCTGCTGCTCGGAGCCTCGCCCACCGCGGTCCGGGTCCGCCGGGGCGGCGACACGTCGGTCCGGCTCGGCGAGGAGGCGCACACCGAGCTCACCCTGACCAACCTCGGCCGGCGGGAGCTGGCCTGCACCGTCCGGGACGCCTGGACGCCGTCCGCGGGCGCCCGCGGCGGCGTGCAGCAGGTCCGGATCCCCGGCCGGCAGCGGCGCCAGCTGGACCTCACCCTGCGACCCACCCGCCGCGGCGACCGGCGGGCCGGGCCGGTGGTGATCCGGGCGCTCGGCCCGCTCGGGGTGGCCGGACGTCAGGTCGAGCACGAGGCGCCGTGGACGGTCCGGGCGCTGCCGCCGTTCTCCGCCCGGAAGCATCTGCCCAGCCGACTGGCCCGGCTGCGCGAGCTCGACGGGCGGGCCACCATCTTGCAGCGGGGCCAGGGCACCGAGTTCGACAGCCTGCGCGAGTACGTCCCGGGCGACGACGTGCGCTCGATCGACTGGCGAGGCACGGCGCGGTCGACCACCGTCGTGGTGCGAACCTGGCGACCGGAACGGGACCGCCACGTGCTGATCGTGCTGGACTCGGGCCGGACGTCGGCGGGCCGGGTCGGGAACCAGCCCAAGCTCGACCACGCCATGGACGCGGCCCTCCTGCTGGCCGCGCTGGCCTCACGCGCCGGAGACCGGGTCGACCTGCTGGTCGCCGACCGGGATGTGCGGGCCAGCGTGCTGCGCTCCTCCGCTGCGGAGATCCTGCCGGCGTTCGTCAACGCCATGGCCACGATCGAGCCGGTGCTGGTGGAGACCGACCATCGCGAGCTGGTGACCGACATCGCCCTCCGGGTGACCCAGCGGTCGCTGGTGGTGATCCTCACCGGTCTGGACGCCGCGGCGATCACCGAGGGTCTGGTGCCGGTCCTCGGGCCGCTGCTGCACAAGCACAAGATCGTCGTCGCGGCCGTCTCCGACCCGCGGGTGGATGAGCTCGCGGCGAGCCGGGACGACATCAGCGAGGTTTTCGCGGCGGCCGCCGCCGAGCTGGACCGGATACGCCGCGCCGGCACCGCGCGCACGCTCCGCAA
>DATHBQ010000229.1:0-18587 GCA_035296105.1 Propionibacteriaceae bacterium
CGGGACCGGGAGTTGGCGTACTCGAGCAGCGCCTTGGTCAGGCTCACCTCCGCGGACGGATGAGCCGCCTCACCACCCGCCGTGACCCGGATGCCGGCCGCCGGACTCGGGTCGACACCCATCGCGTACGTCGACGTCACGCCGAGCGTCGTCGCGGCGTGCTTGAGCACCGGGCGGATGCCGACGGCGGTGAATCGATCGACCAAGCCGCGTACGCCGTCCGGCAGGGTCTCGGGATCGATCACCGGTGATCGGCGGTCCAGGGCCCGGAAGCGCAGTCCGTTGGTGTGCCGCTGCAGCAGCTCGAGCAGGCCGTGGGTGAGGGCCCGGTCGTCATCGAGCCCGGCGCCGAGCCCGTTGGTGATCGGCGTGATCAGGGTGGGCGGTCCGGTGACCTCATCCGGCTCGCTGGCCACGAACTCCTCGGGAAGCCAGACGGTCTCCTGGGTCCGGACCCGGGTGACCGGTAGCCAGACCAGCGGCATCGACTCGGTGTACGCCGAGCCGGCCGGCAGACCGAGCGTCCGGGGGTCGGCCACCCGGTCCCGGCCCTGGGCGGTCACCAGGTCGGCGTAGGACGCACACCGGCTCTGGGCCTGCCGTCGCGCGAGTCCGGCCGCGGACGCCACCCCCTCGGCCAGCTCACCGAGTCCGCTGACCTGTGCGGCCTCGTCGGTGGAGCCGTAGCCGTTGCCGTGGTGGCGGAACCCGCCGTCGACGGCGAGCGAGCAGCTGGTCACCGGGATCTGCAACCGGTCCAGCGCGGAGATGTCGAAGTCGACAACCTGGCCGAAGCCCGACAACACCGCTCGATAGTGGTCGATCACGCCGATGAGGGACACTGGACGACCCTACTGAGGGAAGGAGGCGGATGCCGACCGAGCGCAACCCGGAGACCGGGTCCACCAGCCTGAAGCGGATGATCCTCGACCAGGCGATGGAGGCCACGGCCATCCCGATGGTGCTGTTCAGCACCGACACCCTGGCCGACGGCGATGGACCGGTCGAGCAGCCGGACATCGTGACGCGGGCCGCCGGCGAGCTGGACATCGACCTGGACGACCTCCGGCTGTTCTCCTACGACGCCTACCGGCTGCAGTCGGCGCTCGGGGAGGCGCTGGCCCCGTGACGCGGTGGACGCCCGGGCACAGCGCGGCCCTGACCCGTACGCCGATCGTGGCGCTGAACTTCCACGAGATCATCCCCGAGCACCGCCCCGAGGTGCTGCGCAGCCTGCGCCACGTCGCCGGCCTCGGCCCGCGGTACGACCCGGACGAGCCCGGTCCGATCGACGGGCCGCGGGTCTTCGTGGCCTTCTACGACGGGATGCGCGATGCCGCCATGTTCGGGGCCGAGGAGTGCGCCAACCTGGGGCTGAAGGCGTACTTCTTCCCGCTCTTCGACCACTACGACCCCGACCTCGGCAACGTGACCGACGACGAGTGGCGCCAGATCGCCACGGTGCACGAGATCGGCTTCCACACCGCCGGCCATGCCGCCGTCACCGAGGTCACGCCGCGGACGGTGCAGCGGGAGGTGGTGGATCCGATGGTCCGGATCGAGGTGATCGCCGGCTACCGGCCCCGGATCGGCGCGTGGAAGGGCGGCTCGCGGTTCGACCCGGACCTGCTCGGTGACCAGACCGCGCGGGCGTACGGGGTGCGGTTCCTGATCTCGAACTGGTCGATCGAGCGGGTGCCGCTAGACCCGGGCGGTGACGGACCAGGCTGAGACGGTCACGGTGAACGGGGCGGTCGGCAGCAGCTCGGCGCACCGATCCCGCAGCGCGGCTCGGTGGTCTCCGTCCAGGCCGGCGACGTACGCCCCGGCCGGGCCGACGCCCAGGGTGAACGGCTCCCACCAGTCGTCGAACGTCGGGAAAGCCACGGTGGTGCTCACCGCACCGGGCTCCGCCCCGGCCAGGCCCGCGGCCCGGGCCAGCTCCACCAGCTGACCCTGGTGGGTCCCGGCCCGGTCGGCCTCGCCCGGTGCGTCGGGCGCCAGGTCGTGCACAGCGGCCCAGAAGACCGACAGCGGACCCTGGGCCCCACCGTGGTCCCAGACGCAGGCCCCGACCGTACCGCCGGGCCGGGTGACCCGGCCCATCTCCCGCAGCCCGGCGATCGGGTCGGCCATGAAGTGCACCACCAGCTGGGCCAGGGCGGCGTCGAAGGTACCGTCGGCGAACGGCAGGTCCTCCGCGGCTCCGGTGCGGACGTCGACCCGGGGGAACCGGGCGGCCGCGGCCTCGACGAAGGGTGGCGACGGGTCGATCGCCGTCACCGCGTCCGGCCCCAGCCGGCGGACCAGCTCGGCGGTGAGGGCGCCCGGCCCACAGCCGACGTCCAGCACTCGTTGACCGGGACGTACGCCGCACGCGTCGGCGAACCCGGCAGCTAGCGGCTCGGAGAACCGACCCATGAAGCGTACGTATGCCTCGGCCGGGACCAGGAACGTCACAGCGCCATCATCCTCTTCCCTGACTTGTCAGACGCCCGGTGCGCTCCAGCGACCTGACCGCCTGGCAGGTCAGGAGGGGAGGGTGAGCTCGTAGGTGGCGAAGGTGTTCGACAGGCGGTAGCCGAGCAGCTCGTTGACGCCGATCATGAAGCGGTTGTCCGCGTTGTTCCAGGTCTCCAGCACCTCGAGCTGGGGCTCGGCCTCGGCCAGCCATCGCATCATGTCGATCTTGAGCAGCAGACCGAGCCGGTGACCTCGGTGGGCTCGGGACACGGCGGTGTCGGCCTGGAAGCCGATGTGCGGGCGGTGGGGGCTGACCACCACCTGGGTGTGCCCGCCGATCTCGCCGGTTCGCCGATGCCGGGCGATCACCCGGTAGCTGCGCTGGCCCTTTCGCTCGCGGGCAGTTTCGATGTCCTGGAGCCGGCCGAGGTCGAACACCTCGTCCTCGAAGCTCAGCGTGCCCATCGGGGCGTCGTTGATCGCCGCGGTGACCTCCACCATCTGCTGCAACATCGCGTCCGGTACCGGTGGGACGAGCCGCTCCAGGGCGTAGTCGGCGGCGGCTGCCTCAGCCTCGGCGAACAGGCGGGCGATCCGGTCCTGGTCGACCTCGGCCAGCTGCTGCCGGCGCCGGGCGTCGTGGCTGGCGTAGCGGAACCCGAACCGCTCAGCGAACTTTCGCGCCCCCAGGTCGTCCTCCACTGTGTCCACCCACACGATGTGGCGTTCCGCCTGCGCCGCCATCCGCAAGGCCTCGGTCACGACGGCGGTGCCGTGGCCCTGGCGCCGATGGTCAGGATGGACCAGGACCTGCAGCCAGGCCAGGTCCAGGTTGTCCCGTTTCGGCATGTCGATGGCCAGAGCGGCCACCGGCTCGTCAGCGCCGGCCGGCCGGTAGAGGAAGTGCTGATCGGGCTGCAGGTCCCAGCCGTACCGAAGGTCGTCCGCTGCTGACTCGGCCGGCCAGTCGAACCCCTCGGGGTCGTCGACCGGCTGCGCCGCGTTGTGGATCGCGACGAGCGCCGCGACCTGGGCGGGGTCGTCGGGCGAGACGGGCTGCAGAGGCACCTCCTCAGGGTGCCGTACCGGGTCCCCGCCCGCCATCGGTTTTCGGCACCTTGGTCCGCCTCCGCGATCTGCGTTATGGTGAGCCCGTGGCTGACCGTCGCCTTCTCCTCGGTTGCCGCAGCGAGGCCCGCTGACGGGTCGCCTCCTCGCTGCGGAGTTCGGTGTGCGTCCGATCCCCCAAACCTGACCAGCGAGGACCCTTTCGATGACCACTGTTTCCGCCACCGGTACCCGTCCGCAGTCGGTACCGGTCCAGCAACCGAGCCCGATGCCCTTCAGCCGGTACCGGGCCTTCCCCCCGATCGACCTGCCCGACCGCACCTGGCCCGCCAACCGCATCACCGCCGCGCCGCGCTGGCTGTCCACCGACCTCCGCGACGGCAACCAGGCGTTGATCGACCCGATGACCCCGGCCCGCAAGCACAAGATGTTCGACCTGCTGGTGTCGATGGGCTACAAGGAGATCGAGATCGGTTTCCCCTCGGCCAGCCAGACCGACTTCGACTTCGTCCGGCAACTCATCGAGGGTGACCGGATCCCTGACGACGTGACCGTCTCGGTGCTGACCCAGGCCCGCGAGGACCTGATCGAGCGCACCGCCGAATCGCTTGTCGGGGCCAAGACCGCGACCATCCACATGTACAACGCCACCGCGCCGCTGTTCCGTCGCGTGGTGTTCAAGGTCGATCGGGCCGAGTGCATCGCGCTGGCGGCGCGGGGCACCGAGCTGGTGATGAAGTACTCCGAGCAGTACCTGGGCGGGGTCGAGTTCGGCTACCAGTACTCCCCGGAGATCTTCACCGGCACTGAGCTGGACTTCTCCGTCGAGGTCTGCAACGCGGTGATGGACGTGTGGCAGCCGGGGCCGGGCCGGGAGATCATCCTCAACCTGCCGGCCACGGTCGAGATGGCCACCCCCAATGTGTACGCCGACCAGATCGAGTGGTTCTCCCGGCAGATCCGCAACCGGGAGCACGTCGCGATCTCGCTGCACCCGCACAACGACCGCGGCACCGCGACCGCGGCCACCGAGCTGGCCCTGATGGCCGGAGCGGACCGCGTCGAGGGCTGCCTGTTCGGCCACGGCGAGCGCACCGGCAACGTGGACCTGGTCACCCTGGGGATGAACCTGTTCTCCCAGGGCATCGACCCCAAGATCGACTTCTCCCGGATCGACGAGATCCGTCGCACCGTGGAGTACTGCACCAACCTGCCGGTCCACCCGCGTCATCCGTACGCGGGGGACCTGGTCTACACCGCCTTCTCCGGCAGCCACCAGGACGCGATCAAGAAGGGCCTGGAGGACCTGGAGAGGAAGGCGGCGGCGCAGGGCATCAGCGTCCGGGAGATCGCCTGGGAGGCGCCTTACCTGCCGATCGACCCCTACGACGTCGGCCGGACCTACGAGGCCGTAATCCGGGTCAACTCGCAGTCCGGCAAGGGCGGCGTCGCCTACATCATGAAGTCCGATCACAACCTGGACCTGCCCCGCAGGCTGCAGATCGAGTTCTCCCGAGTGGTGCAGGCGCACACCGACACCGACGGCGGCGAGGTCAGCCCGGCCGAGCTCTGGCGGATCTTCCAGCTCAGCTACCTGCAGGCGGGCGAGCCGCTGGAGCTCGTCGGCGTCGACTCCTCGACCATGGCCGGCGGCCACGACACCCTGACCGCGCGGGTGGTCGACCGGGGCCGGGAACAGACCATCACCGGGGAGGGCAACGGTCCGGTGTCGGCGTACGTCGACGCCATCTCCGGGCTGGGCTACCACGTCCGGGTGCTGGACTACGCCGAGCACGCGCTCTCGGCCGGCGGTGACGCGCTCGCCGCGGCCTACGTCGAGTGCGAGGTCGGGGACGGCGAGGACGCGGTGGTGCTGTGGGGCGTCGGAATGGACGCGAACATCGTCGTCGCCTCGCTCAAGGCGGTCTCCTCCGCCGTGAACCGCGCCGGCTGACTCCTGACCTCGCTGAGATGCAGGGTGTGGCGAACTTCCGACCCGAAGTCTGACCACAACCTGCATCTCAGGAGGTTCGCCGACGCCACCGCCACAGGTTGTCGTCGCGGTGCTGACGGCGCACCAGTCCGGCACCTCGGTTGTGAAGCGGCGAGTTCGACAGCCAGGACCACCGCCTGCAGGCCAGTCCAGCCTCGAGGTCCAGCAGGTCCGGGATGCCCAGGAACCGGCCGTCAAGGTCGAAGACCGGTTGGTTCACGTCCGGGCGCGGCAGCCCGGCCCGCCGTCGGTAGAACATCCGGGTCTCCCACGGGCTGGCGCTCCGGCAGTCGCACCAACGCAGCGCCTGTCGGAGCTGGCCGACGCCACGCCAGCCCGGGTGGGTGCGCACCAGAGCTCTAGCCGAGCCAGGTCGAGATCGACCGTGTGACCCACCGTGTCGAGGAACACCACGGCCTCGACGAGGTTCCACGCGGGGGCGTACGCCGTCGATAAGCGGCACCGCCTCGAGGATCCGCTGCGTCGGCGTCACGACGACCTCGCTCGGCACGAAGAGGCCGCGGGTCGTGGTCCGCCACCCGTGCCGCGCAAGGTGGATCGGCTCCCCCCGCGGGCCCGGAGCTGCTGCATGGTCAGCGGGCCGACGGCGGAGGACAGGTCGCGTTCGAAGCGGGACACCATGCCTGGAAGCCTGAGCCTCACCAGCTCGGCACCATTGGTTATCCACAGGCCAGTTCTGCGTGGGATGCACCTTATGGTGACCTTGAGGGCCCTTGGGTCCGCCTCAACCTGCATCTCACGAGCCGGGGTCAGCGGAAGCCGTTCTCGACCGTCTTGGCCGGAGCCGTGGGGGAGTAGATCCACGCCTGGAAGACGGGTTCCAGATCGACGGGGCTGGCGGCCTGGGCGGCATCCATCCAGTCCTCGAGGCTCCGTGACCCGGGCGCCTGTGCCCACTCCCGGGTGAGTCGGAAGAACGCCTCGTCGCCCATCACGTTGCGCACCGCCTGGACGGTCATCGGCCCCCGGGCGTAGACCACGTCGAACAGGTGCGTCTTGCCTGGGTCGATCATGGTGACCTGCCAGAACCCGGCCTCCCGAGCGTACTGGTCGTAGGTCTCGTTGAGCTTGTCGTTGGCCTTGCCCTTGCCGGTGCGCTCGTTGTAGATCCACTGCGCCCACGACGCGTACGCCTCGTTGGTGAAGATGTCGTTCCACTCCCGCAGCGTCACGTTGTTGCCGAACCACATGTGCGCCAGCTCGTGGTTCATCAGCTCGGACGCGTAGCCCGGGGAGAGGATGGCGCCGGGGTTGTAGGCCGGGCGGGTCTGGTTCTCCAGCGCACCGAACGGCAGGTCGTGGGCGGGCACCACGCCGCCGGCCTCGGTGAAGGGATACGGCCCGAAGATCTGCTCCATCATCCGGATCCGCTGGGTCGTGGTCAGCAGCGCGTCGAAGGCCTTCTTGCGGTTCTCCGGCCGCAGCTGCTCGGACACGGCGTAGACGTAGGGCAGCCCGTCCCGGGTGCCCTGCCGCACCTCGTACTGACCGATGGTCACGAAGTTGAGGTAGGTGGCCATCGGCTGTCGCGCGACCCAGTGCCAGGTGTCGAAGTCCTTCTCCTTGGCGCTGTCGGCCGACTCCAGCCGGCCCACGCTGATCGCCTCCATCCCGGCCGGCACCCGGATCGAGACGTCCATCAGCGCCGGGTCCGAGGGGTGGTCGTTGGCCGGGAACCACCAGGCCGAGCTCTCCGGCTCGCCGATCACGCCCCATTCGGCGTTGGTGGTGTGCCAGGGCCCGGTGTCCCCGTTGTTGAGCTCGGCCGGGTTCCCGGCGTAGGTCACCGCCACCGCGAACTCGGCGCCGGCGGCGATCTCGGTCGCCGGCTCCACCTCCAGCTGGCTCCCGGACTGCAGGTCGAACTCCGCCGGCTGACCGTTGACCAGGACCTTGCTGACCGGCAGACCGAAGTCGAGGTAGAAGCTCTGCAGCCGGTGCTCCGCCCGGGCGCTGACCACGGTGGTCCCGCTCAACGTCGTCTTCCCGGGGTCCCAGCTGACCGCGATCTGGTACTTGGCCACGTCGTAGCCGCTGTTCCCGGCCTCCGGGTAGTACGGGTCGCCGAGGCCACGCTCGCCCTCGGTCGCGTTGGCCGCCGGGACACCCGTCGGGCCGGCGCTCCGGGCCGAGCGCCAGGCCCAGGCGACGCCGAGCGGCGCGGCGACCGCGATCAGCAGCACCAAGGGCATCACGACGGCGAAGACGTAAGCCACCCGATGCGGTCGGTGCGGTGGCGGGGGCGGGGGGCCCGACACGGACATCGGCGCCCCGGAGGGCGGGCCCCAGTTCGGGTCAACGCTCGACATGAGCCAGTGACCGCAGGTTACGGTCCAGGTGCCAGGCCACGAAGGCCGCGGTGATGCCGCTGGCCTCCTGGGCGACCGTACGCGGCACGTCGCGGGTGTCGGTCCAGCGGCCCTCGAGCAGCGCGCCGAGCAGGTGCAGCGTCTCCGGGGCGGGCCGCGCGGACCCGGCGGGCCGGCAGCGCTCGCAGACCACGCCGCCCGCGGAGGGAGAGAACGCCGAATGGGGTCCGACCAGGCCGCAGCGCGCGCAGTCGACGAAGGAGGGGGCGTACCCGGCCACGGCCAGGGCCCGCAGCAGGTACGCGTCCAGGATCATCGTCGCCGGCCGCCGGCCGTCGTTGGTGCCGCGGTCGAGCACTCCGAGGGCCCCGACCAGCAGCAGGTACTGCTGCACGGCGGGCTCGTTCTCCTCGACCACGAGCCGGTCCGCGGTCTCCAGCATCACCTGCCCGGCGGTGTAGGCGGGATAGTCGCCGGTCAGCGGCTCGCCGAAGGCGTGCAGCGACTCGACCTGGGTGATCACGTCGAGCGTCCGCCCGACGGCGAACTGCAGGTCGATGTGGGAGAACGGCTCCAGCCGCGCGCCGAACTTGGAGGTGGTCCGGCGTACGCCTTTGGCCACTGCTCGGAGCTTGCCGCGCTCCCGGGACAGCATGGTGATGATCCGGTCCGCCTCGCCGAGCTTGTGAGTGCGGAGCACCACAGCCTCGTCGCGATAGGTCGGCACCTCGATATTGTCCCCGAGATGCCAAAGAACTCCCGGCGCAACGCGACGTCCAGCGAACCGCGTACCCCCCGTCCGCCCGACCCCCACCCGAGCGGCGCCCGCCCGCCAGCCCTCCCGGTCGACCGGCTGCCCCGGCACGTGGCCATCGTGATGGACGGAAACGGCCGCTGGGCCAAGGCCCGGAACCTGCCGCGGACCGAGGGGCACGCCCGCGGTGAGGACTCGCTGTTCGACGTGATCGGCGGGGCGATCGAGGTCGGGATCCGCTATCTCTCGGCGTACGCGTTCTCGACCGAGAACTGGAGCCGCTCGCCGGACGAGGTGCGCTGGCTGATGGGGTTCAACCGGGACGTGATCCGGCGCCGCCGTGACCAGCTGGACGCGATGGGCGTGCGGGTGCGCTGGGCCGGTCGGCGGCCCCGGCTGTGGCGGAGTGTCATCCGTGAGCTCGAGGACGCCGAGCAGCGGACCCTGGGCAACGACGTGCTGACGCTGCAGTTCTGCGTCAACTACGGCGGCCGGGCCGAGATCGTCGACGCTGCCCGCCGGGTGGCCGAGCTGGCCGCGGCGGGGCGGCTCGACCCGGCCAAGCTGACCGAGGACCGGTTCCGGCAGTTCCTGGACGAGCCCCAGATCCCCGACGTCGACCTGTTCGTGCGCTCCTCGGGGGAGCAGCGGACCTCCAACTTCCTGCTCTGGCAGAGCGCGTACGCAGAGATGGTCTTCCTCGACCGGCTCTGGCCCGACTTCGACCGACGGGACCTGTGGCGGGCGGTCGAGGCGTACGCGGGGCGGGAGCGCCGCTACGGCGGAGCCGTACCCAATCAACCGAACGGCGGCGGAGCGGTGCCGAACCAGGTGGCCGAGTAGCGCCGCTCAGCAGTTGCTGCAGGTGCCGAAGATCTCCAGGTCGTGGCTCACCTCGCGGAAGCCGTGCTCCACGGCCACGGCCTTGGCCCAGTGCTCGACGGCCGGTCCGGAGACCTCGACGGCGCGGCCGCAGGACCGGCAGACCAGATGGTGGTGGTGGCCGGTGGAGCAGCGGCGATAGGCCGCCTCCCCGTCGCCGTTCCGGATCACGTCGACGTCGCCGGTCTCGGTCATGGCCTGCAACGTCCGGTACACCGTCGTCAGCCCGATGCTGTTGCCCGACCGCCGCAGCTCGTCATGCAGCTGCTGGGCGGTGCGGAACTCCTCCAGCTCGCCCAGGATCTCGTTCACCGCAGCCCGCTGCCGGGTGCTGCGGCGGGCCGGGCTGCCTGTCTCGGTCATCCTCAGTGCTCGTCGTAATGGTCGGCATGAGCGGCGTGCCGGTGGCCGTCGTGCAGGTAGTCCACGTGGTCGCCGTGCGGGATGCTCTGGTGGCCGCACGCCGCGCTGTGCAGGTGGGGGTGGCCGGCCGGCTCCGGTTCGGCCGTCCCCAGTCTCACCTCCGGCTGCACAGCGGTCACCCTACGTCGGCGGGCCAGCGCCAGGGAGATCGGCCAGCTGAGCGCGAAGACGGCGATGGCCAGCACCACGATCAGGGCTCCCGGTGCGGTGTCAAGCGGGAAGGCCAGCGCCGCGCCACCCACCGAGACGGCCATCCCGAGCCCGACCGCCAGGGCCAGCGCGGCGACGAACCCGCTGACCAGGTTGCGCGCGGCCGCCACGGGGACCACCATCAGCGCACTGACCAGCAGCAGCCCCACGGTGCGCATGGCCACGGTCACGGTTACGGCGGCCAGCACCACGACCAGCAGGTTGTAGAAGCGCACCGGCAGCCCCTGGACCCGGGCGAACTCCTCGTCACTGGTCACGGCGAAGAGCTGCGGGGTGAGCCCGAGCGCCGGGATCAGCACCAGCACGGCCAGTACTGCGACCACGACCAGGTCGCCGGCCGTCACGGAGGTGAGCGAGCCGAACAGGTACTCCGACAGGGCGCCCGCGCCGGCCCCGGCGATGCCGGACATCAGCACCCCGGCCGCGAGTCCGCCGTAGAACAGCACGGCGAGACCGACGTCGCCGGTCGCCGTGCCGAACTGCCGCAGCAGCTCGATGGTCACCGCCCCGAGCACCGCGGTGACCACGGCAACCGGAACCGGGGCCTGCCCGGTGATCAGGGCCAGTCCGACGCCGGCGATCGCGACGTGGCCCAGTCCGTCCCCGAGCAGGCTGAGCCGGCGCTGCACGATGTAGGTGCCGATCGCCGGCGCGATCAGGCCGGTCAGCAGGGCGGCCAGCAGCGCTCGCTGCATGAAGGGATAGCTGAGCAGTTCGATCATCGGGTACGCCGTCCGTGCAGTCCCGGCTCGCTGAGCCCGGTGGTGTCGGGCATCGGGCTCGCGCGCTCGGCCTGGCTGTGGTCGTGGCTGTGGCCGGCAAGGTCCTCCTCCCCGGTCACCACCAGGCCGTCCCGGAGGCGGACCACCCGGTCGATCAGCGGCGCCAGCGGTCCGGCCTCGTGCAGGACGACCAGCAGGGCGTTCCCCTCCGCCAGCCGGCGGGTCAGCAGCTACGCCAGCACCTCCTGATGCTCGAGGTCCACCCCGGCGGTCGGCTCGTCGAGGACCAGCAGGTCCGGCGCAGTCGCCAGGGCGCGGGCGATCATCACCCGCTGCTGCTGCCCCCCGGAGAGGTGCGCCAGCTCGGCGCCGGCCCGCTCGGTCAGCCCCACAGCCTCCAGGGCGCTGCCGACGGCCCGCCGATCCTCGCTGCTCGCCGGCCAGAAGGGCCGGCGGCGGGCCAGTCGTCCCGAGGCCACCACCTCGCGCACCTTGGCTCCGGCCAGCCCGGCGGTGGAGCGCTGCGGCACGTAGCCGATCCGGTGCCAGGCCCGGAACCGGCCCGGGGTCTCGCCGAACAGCCGGACCTGGCCCGACTGGTAGGCCGCCAGACCGAGTGCCGCCCGGACCAGCGTGGTCTTGCCCGACCCGTTGCCGCCGAGCAGGGCGACCGCCTCGCCCGGCCGCACGGATGCCGACACCCCGCGGAGCACCGCCGCGCCGCCGAGCCGGACCACCAGGTCCTCGGCGGCCAGCGCGGGCGTCTGGACGTCGTTCACCGGCATCCGTTCGCCGTGGTGAGCGCCGTCAGGTTGGACCGCATCACCGAAAGGTAGTCCGTGCCGCGGGACTCGGGGGTGATCCCCTCCACCGGGTCGAGGACATCGGTGCGCAGCCCGATGTCCGTGGCCAGGGACCTGGCCACGTCGGGGGAGACCAGGGTCTCGTAGAAGATCGTGGTGATGCCGTGCTGCCGGGCCTCGGCCTGCACCTCGGCGATCCGGGCGGGGGACGGCTCGGCGTCCGGACTCAGTCCGCTGATCCCGATCTGGGTCAGCCCGTACCGCTTGGCGAGGTAGCCGAAGGCGGCGTGCGTGGTGATGAACTCGGTCCGCTCGCAGCTGCCCAGCGCAGTGTCGTACTCCTGGCCGAGCGTCGTCAGGTCGCTCTCCAGCGCCTCGGCGTTGGCCGCGTAGTCGGCTGCGTGGTCGGGGTCGACGGCCGAGAGCCGCTCGGCGACGGCGGCGCCGATGGTGGCCAGGTGCGCCGGATCGAGCCAGACATGCGGATCCAGGCCGCTGCCGGCGTCCTCCTCGGCTCCGGCGTGCTCCTCGGCCCCGGCATGCTCCTCGCCCTCGGCGTGCTCGTGGTCGGTCTCGGTGCCGAGGTTCTCCAGCGGGACGGCGGTGGTGGTGTCCAGGGCGTTGTCCCGCTCGCTCTGGGCCACCGCGTCGTCCACCGCGGCCTGGAACGTCTTCTCGTAGACCACCAGGTCGGCGTCGATCACGCTGGCGACCTGCCGCGGCGTCAGCTCGACGTCGTGCGGCTCGGTCCCGGGCTGGGTCAGCGGGGTCACCTGGCCGCGCGACCCGGCGACCCGCTCGGCGACGAACTGGAACGGGTACGCCGCCGCCACGATGGTCACCCGGTCCGGCCCTTCGGCCGCGCCGGGCGCTGGGTCCTGACCACAGCCGGTCAGCAGCAGGACAGCGCAGGTCACCAGGGAGCCGAACCCGAACCGAAATGCCATGATAACCATTTTCATTAAGACGGCACACTTCGTCAAACTGCGAAGGGTCATACGGCTGGGCAGCATTCGCGCCACTTCGTCGTCCTCGCGGCACCTACAGCGGGCGCAAGGACGAGAAGACGGCGCGAACGCGAGAGCTAGAAGCGAACGACTCCCAGGACGACGATCAGCATCAGGATCAGCACCCGCCAGATCCGACCGCCGGTGCTGGCGACCGGCCAGGACAGGTACGCGATCCAGGCCACGAACACAAGCACCAGGGCGAGCGCGACGAGGCCCACAGGCAGCGGCGCGAGCACCCCCACGGCGATCAGGACGATGGTGAGCAGGGGCACGACCATCTGAGGCATCGCGTGCAGCCGCTGCAGCACCGGCCGGCTGGCGGCCTCGACCCGCGCCCGGAGCGATCCGACCGGCGCCGGCGTACTCATCGCAGCGCCAGCCGCGAGGTGATCCCGACTGCGCCCGCCGACCCGGTCGTGATCACCTTGGCCGCGTCGTCGACTTCGCCGTCCACCCGTGCCAGCAGCCGGTCGAACACGTTGCTCCGGTCAAACTGCAGCGCGTGGGCGCGCGCGCGTTCGGCCATCTCGGCCCGTTCCGGCAGCGGCATGGTGATGGCCAGGTCGAGGGCGGCGGTGATGGAGGGCGGGCTGTCGACGGGCACGATCAGGGCGGTATCGCCGACCGCCTCGCCGATGCCGCCGGTGTCGGTGGTGATCACCGGGCCGCCGCCGGCCAGCATCTTCTCCACCAGCGCGATGCCGAAGGTCTCGACGAACTCGGGGCGCGGCTTGCTGGGCAGCGCGAACGCCGCACACCCCGCCATCAGGTGCGGCTTCTCGTCGTCGTCGACGTCATCGAGGAAGCGTATCCGCGCGGCGGCAGGCGAGGCCGCAGCGACCCGGTGCAGGTCCTCGGCCTGCGGCCCGTCGCCGGCGATCACCAGGGTCAGGTCCGTCGCGGCCGTGCTGGCCGCGAACCCGGCGATCAGGTCGTCCACGCCCTTGGCGTGAGCCAGCCGGGACAGGAACAGCACGTAGCCGTCCGGGGGCAACCCGCGGGCCGCCAGCACCCGGCTGGTGTCGGCCGGGTCCAGGTCGAGGAAGGCCGCGGTGTTCACGGCGGGGTAGGAGACCGCCACCCGCTGCCGGCACTGGTCCGCGAACGTGGTGCCGTGCCGGGCGTCGATGTCCTCGGCGGAGGCGATGATCAGCTCGCGGGTGTACTCCGAGACCGCCACTGGAACGTCGCTGTCCAGGTATGCCGACAACACCTGGGCCGCCGCGCCGAACTGGCCGGCGGCCACCGACGACCGGACCACGTTGGTCACGTCGGATCCGACCGCCTCGGCAATGGTGGTCACCGGGACCGGCAGCCCGGTGCTGCGGGCCACCCGGAGGGCGTCGGAGACGGCGATGGTGTGCGGACTGAGGTAGAGCGAGATGCAGACCGTCGGCACTCCGTCGGTGAACAGCTCGACCAGTCGCCCGGTCATCCCGGCCAGGTGCCGCCCGTCGGGCACCTTGTAGTCGCCGACCGGCTCCGGACGCTCGACCTCGATGCCCTCGCTGTAGGGGAGGACACCGTCCAGCGGCTTGAGCGGCAGGCCCGACGACTCGAGCAGGTCGAGCGGCCAGGTGACGATCCGCACCTCGGTGAAGCCGCGGTGCAGCGCGGCCTCGGCCAGGTTGCGCGCCTCGCCCGAGTGTCCGCAGATCACCGGGTCGGCGCGGACCACGATGACCAGCCGGCGGCGTGGCGGTCCGGCGTCAGCCAGCTGGGGGTCGTTCCAGGCTCCCATCATGTTCCTCCCCGGATTCGCGACAGGTGGTGCTGAGTATTTGTGGGCAGTATGTGCCGGTCAACCGGCGATGTTGGCCGGCACCCGGGCCGTCGAGCTCTTCGGATAGCCCGACCCCGCGGCGGAGACCGACGGTGGTCGGGTGGTCGTACCCCATGCAGACGGCTCCGAACCCAGGTGGATCAGCAGCCGGCCGCCGCGGTGCAGCTCCCGGGCGGTCAGCCAGGTCCGCTCCAGCGGCTCGTCGTTGAAGGTGACCGACTGGACATACTGCGTCGGACCGTCGGCCTCGGGCTGCACGAAGCCCTCGGTGTCGATCTCCAGCTCGGCGCCGCTCAGCCGGATCCGGGACGAGAGGAACGCCGGCGCGTTGATCAGGTAGAGGCTCTGCCCGGCGACCGGGAACAGGCCGAGCGACGCCCAGACGTACCAGGAGCTCAGCCCGCCGGAGTCGTCGTTGCCGGGCAGCCCGCCCCGCCCCAGCCCGAACATGTTGTGCAGCCCGGCGTGCACCACCTCGGCGGTCCGGTCGGGCCGGCCGACGTAGTGGTAGGCCCACGGCACCTCCATGTCCGGTTCGTTGTTCAGCCCTTCGAAGCGGTTCAGCGCGTACCCCGCGCTCAGCTCCTCCACGGTGGGCCGCTCGCCGACCTGCTTGACCGGGTCGGCGCCGTAGCCGAAGAAGCTGTCGAGCATTCGGACGAACGGCTCGTCCCCACCGGCCAGCTCGATCCGGGCCTGCATGTCGTGCAGGATCCGGAAGGAGTAGTTCCACTTGCCGCCCTCGTAGTAGGCCGAGTCGACCAGCAGGCCCGTATCGGGGTCGAAGGCGTTCACCCAGCGGGTGGCCAGCTCCTCGAACTGCTCGGCCAGGGCGTGATCGCCGACGTACCGCGCCACCTTGGCCGTGCACTGGTAGCCGAAGGCGATGTCCAGGCTGTGGCTGATCGGATGGGTCACGCCCCGGAGCAGGAACTCCTCCCCGTACGCGCGCCGCAGGTCGTTGTCCATGTGGCACAGGGCCCAGTCCCAGTCCACCCCGTTGACGCCGAGCTGGCACAGGTCGGCCAGGAAGGTGTGGGCCAGCGCGCTGCCCTGCCGGGTGAACCGGTCGGCGCCCTTGGCCATCCGGTAGCCGATCGGCAGGTTCCCCTCCTCCTCGCAGATGTTCAGCATCGCGTTGGCCAGCTCGGCGGCGCGGGCCGGGAACAGGGCCGTGATCAGTGGCAGCTGGGTCCGGTAGATGTCCCACATCGTGCAGATGTCGAAGGCGAACGGGCCGTTGCTGGGCCAGAACGGGCTCTCCCCGGTGGCGAAGCACGGCTTGATCAGTGAGTGGTAGAGCGCCGTGGCGAAGATCGTCTTCCGGGCGCCCGATGGGGTCTCCACCTTGATCGTGTCCAGGTGGTCGCGCCAGGCAACGGCGGTCTGCTGCCGCCGGCCGTCGAACGCACCGGGCGCGGACACCGGCATCGTCGGGTCCTCGATCAGTGACTCGCCGTCCGGGCTGAGCAGCCCACCGTCGTTGCGCGACCGCGGGGCACAGTCGATCTGCAGGTTGGTCCGGGCCTGGCCCACGCCGCGCAGCGAGAAGCCGAACCGCAGCTCGACCGCCTGGCCGGGCTGGGTGGGCCCGCGCCACATCAGTCCGAAGGGTCGCAGGGTGGTCTGCCGGATCCGGTCGAAGTCGAGCCGGGTGCCGCCGTGCATCAACCGGCGGTCGTACCACAGCAGCTGCCGCCAGTCGGCGGCGTCGAACTCGACGTGGGTGGCCAGCGGGGCGCCCTCGACCACGGTCTCGGCCTGGGCCACGCCGGGAGAGATCGCCTCCAGGTGCGAGCGCACCGGGACGGTGGAGCCGTACGGGATCGCCAGGCCGCCCATCGAGAAGTCGATCACGATCCGGGCATCGCGGGAGGCTGGGAAGGTGTAGCGGTGCACCGCGCTGCGGGGGCCGACGGTCAGCTCGCACCGGATCCCGGAGCTCAGCGTGCAGGCGTAGTAGCCGGGCTCGGCGCGCTCGTCCTCCAGGTCCCAGTTGTCGCCGAGGGCGTCCAGCGGTTCCAGCATCGGGCTGACCCGGAAGTAGTTGTAGTACTTGCGGATGGCCCCCGTCCCGGACTGCTGGAAGTGGGTGAAGCCGGAGGCGAGCTGCCGGTCGTAGAGCTCGGTCGGCACGCCCTCGGTGTTCAGCGAGTAGCGCCCGTAGCCGGTGGGATAGGCGCCCGAGTACGCGCAGGCCGACACCATGCCGAACGGGAAGGTCGCTCCGGGATGGGTGTTACCGACCTGTGGCTTGGGCCACCACCAGGTCTCGGCCAGCCCGTGGGGCGTCGGCAGGTCGGTGGCCGACGTCCCGATGAAGGGGTCGACGTGGTCGAACACGGGCAGCCTCCTGGGTACCGGCCTTGGCGGAAACGTAGGTCCGATGCGTTACTACCAGATTTCGCGGAGGTGACGAGCTGCGTCATGCGGGCTGAGCCGGTCGAAGCCCGACCTGCACCCTTCGACAGGTTCAGGGGCGCAGTAGCGTGCGGGCATGAGTCTTGTTGCCGGGGTCGACTCGTCCACGCAGTCCTGCTCGATCGTCGTCTGCGACACCGAGACCGGAGATGTCATCCGGTCGGGTAGTGCGGCCCATCCCTCCGGCACCGAGGTGAGTGCCCAGGCGTGGGCGGACGCGTACGCCGAGGCCACCCAGGACCCGGCTCTGCTGGACGGGGTGGAGGCCCTGGCCGTCGGTGGTCAGCAGCACGGCATGGTGACGCTGGACGAGGACGGCGAGCTCGTTCGGGACGCCCTGCTCTGGAACGACAACCGCTCCGCCACCGACGCGGTCGACCTGATCACCGAGCTCGGTGGGCCGCAGGTCTGGGCGGACCAGGTGGGCTCGGTGCCACCGGCCTCGTTCACGGTGACCAAGCTGCGCTGGCTGGCCCGGGCCGAGCCGGAGAACGCGGCCCGGACCGCCTCGGTGCTGCTGCCCCACGACTGGCTCACCTGGCAGCTGGGGGGTCGAAGCTTCGACCCGGCGACCGACCGGGGCGACGCCTCCGGCACCGGCTACTTCGACGCCACGGCCAACGCCTACCGCGACGACCTGGTCCGGCTGGCCCTGGGCCACGATCTCCGGCTGCCGGCGGTGGCCGCCCCGGATGCCGTGGTCGGCGAGACACCGGACGGGATCCGGCTCGCTCCCGGCACCGGGGACAACATGGCCGCCGGCCTCGGGCTCGGGCTGACCCCCGGGACCGCGGTCGTCTCGCTCGGGACCAGCGGGACCGCGTTCACCACCAGCGCGAGCCAGAGCCACGACCCGACCGGCACGGTGGCCGGGTTCGCCGACGCCACCGGCGCCTTCCTGCCCCTGGTCTGCACCCTCAACGCCGCCCGCAACCTCTCGGCCACCGCTGCGCTGCTGGGCGTCGACCTCGCCGAGTTCGCCCGGCTGGCGCTCAGCGCTCCGGCCGGCAGCGGGGGACTGGCCTTCGTCCCCTATCTGGAGGGGGAGCGGACACCGCCGCTGCCGACGGCCACCGGCGAGCTGGTCGGGATGTCGCTGGCGAACCTGGTGCCGGCCAACGTGGCCCGGGCTGCGATCGAGGGCATCCTGTGGAGCCTCGCCTTCGGGCTCCGGGTGCTGCAGCAGCACGGTGACGCCATCGATCGGGTCGTGCTCACCGGCGGAGCAGCGCAGTCGGAGGCGGTCCAGCAGATCGCGCCGGCGGTGTTCGGACTGCCGGTCACGGTGACCGACGTGGCCGAGAGCGTGGCCGTCGGCGCCGCTCGCCAGGCCGCCTGGGCCCTGACCGGCGAGCTGCCCGACTGGCCGGTGCCGCAGGTCCACACCGTCGAGGCCACCGAGGACGACCGGGCGGCCGCGACCATGATCGACGAACGATACTCACAGTTCGTCCGCGACCACTATCGCGCTCTCGTCTGACTGGCCCAGCTGGGGACGCGCCCGAATCTGCTACGCGCGTATCAACCCTGACCGGCGTGTCGCGCCCTCCGGACACCACTGGCGTAGCGAAATCAGGAACCCGCAGCGTGCAGGCAACCAGGGCGGGCTCTGGGGGTGCCGGGCGTGGCCATCTGAAGACGCTACCCAGGAGGGGTAGATACGCCGATCAGGGCGGAAACGCGCGTAGCAGATTCAGGCGCTCAGGGCTGCGACCAGGGTGTCCT
>DATHBQ010000230.1:0-6092 GCA_035296105.1 Propionibacteriaceae bacterium
CGCACGGATCCGCCGGATCAGGTCGAGGCGGGCCCGCGGCGCGGGCGTACCGGGCTCGAGTGTGCGGTGCAGGTCCTCGTCGAGCAGGGCCAGCGAGATGGAGACCGCGACCTTCACCCGCTTGGCGGCCGCACCGAGCAACGGCAGGTCTCGTCCGAGCAGCGTGCCCTTGGTCAGGATCGAGAACGGCGTCCGGCTGCCGGCCAGGGCGGCGATGACCGGCGGCATCAGCCGGTAGCGACCCTCGGCGCGCTGGTACGGGTCGGTGTTGGTGCCCATCGCGACGTGTTCGCGGGTCCAGCGCGGCCGGGCCAGCTCGCGGCGCAGCACCTCGGCGATGTTGGTCTTGACCACGATCTGCCGATCGAAGTCCGCCCCGGCATCGAGATCCAGGTAGGTATGGGTGTTACGGGCGAAGCAGTAGACGCAGGCGTGGCTGCAGCCGCGGTAGGGGTTGATCGTCCAGCGGAACGGCACCCGGGAGGTGTCCGGCACCCGGTTGAGCGCGGACCGGCAGCGGACCTCGTGCAAGGTGATCCCGGCGAACTCCGGCGTCTGCACGCTGCGGACCAGACCGGCCATGGTCTGCAGTCCGGGCAGGGCGTTCGGGTCCTCCGTCGTCAGCGTCTGCCCGTCCCATCGCATGCGTTTGATTCGAACACACGTTCGCAGACCGGTCAAGCCGGTCACGCCGACCGCCCCGCGCGATCAGCCGACCGGAGCGCCCGCCGGTGCGGGCACGCCGCGTTCCGCCAGCCAGGCCGACCATCGGGGCTCGTCCCGGGCAGCGACCGCCTCGGCCTCCTCGCCGTAGAGGTAGAGCCAGACGGAGACCCCGGTCGCCTCGCCGGCGCCCTCGGCGGCGATCAGCCCCGTCCCGGGCTGGGGCGCGTCCAGCAGCAGCCGCATCCGGAAGCCCGGCTCGCAGTCCACGACGGTGCCGGCGAGCGGCGGCGTGTCACCGGAAGCCACGATGCGCTCCCCCACGGCCGGCGCTGCGGGGATACCCAGGGCGTCGGTGACCGCCGCCCAAGCGGTGGCTTTGTCCCCCGCCCAGGTCGCCGACGGCAGGATCGCCCGGGCCACCTGTCCGGGGAAGTGGGCCAGGTGCAGCTGCAGGTTCAGCAGGAACAGCCGCCAACCCTGTTCCATCCCGTCGTACTGGGCATCCCACTCCGCTCCGGAGCCGAAGCCGGAGTTGACCAGCCGGACCACACAGCTCCCGCCGTCGCGGGCCTCGACCAGCCACTCGAAGGCCAGCCCCTGGTCGCCCTCGTCGCCCTCGAACAGGACGCGGTGCGGCGGCTCCCAGGCGGCGACCCGCCCCGGCACCGTCATCCCGGGCCCCGGTCCGAACACCGAGATGGTCGCACCGCCCTCTCGCTCCTCGACGGTTGTGGGCACGAACCAGGAGGAGATGCCCGGACCGGTGGCGATGGCGGTCCACACCTCCTCCGGCGTCCCGACCACCTCCACGGACACGTCGATGGTGCGGGGGGTCGGCTGGTCATTCATCGGTCAGGCTCCTCGGTCGGGTCGATGGCCGACGAAGCGGCCGGGTTGGTTGAGGCATCGGCGCCCGGGGCGCCGTTGGGTGGATCAGTCAGGGCGGAATCGCCGGTCCGCTCCACGCTCGGATGGGCAGCGACCACCAGCCGGTGCCAGCGGCCACCGTCGGCGGACTCGTCGTGGTAGCGCGCGGCCAGCGCGGCGACCGCCTCAGCCAGGTCACGGGTGAAGGCCGCCCGGTCAGCGGCGGAGGCGAACCGGAGCTCGGTGTCGATGGTCAGCGTGGCCAGCGGCCGTCCGGCCGCCTCGGCCCGTCGGGCCAGGGTGGCCACCTCGCGGACCATCCGGGCCGCAAGGGCGATCAGGTAGCGGCTGGACAATCGCTCGGTGCGGTCCGGGGTGGAGGCGGCTTCCCCCAGGGCGGCCGGTGAGACAACGTATGACGCCGCGGTCGCCTGGAGCATCCGCTCGGTCAGGCCCCGACGGGCCCGGACCGACACCATCTCGACCAGGCCCTGAGCCTCCAGCGCCCGCAGGTGGTAGTTGACCTTCTGGCGGGGAAGCCCGAGGACGCGAGCCACCGTCGTGGCCGAGCCCGGCTCGGCCAGCGCGGCCAGGATCCGGGAGCGCATCGGGTCGAGCGCGGCGGCCGCCGCCTCCGGCGTCTCGATCACTTCGACATCCAGCACATGGCTCACTCTGCTATTGACAAGAAAATTTTTCAATAGCTGGCCGGTGGATTGGCGCCGCCGGTCAGACGACGGCGCGGAGGCCGGCGGCCACACCGACGGCGATCAGGATGCAGACCAGGTCCGGGACGCCCTTGCGGTAGGCCACCGCCGCAGCGGCCAGCGCGGGCAGCGCCGTCCACCCCAGGTGCGCCCAGCGCTCCCCGGCCAGCTCGACCACCACCAGGCCGGTGAGAAGCGCCGGGGACAGGCTGATGACGACCTCCTGCACCGTCGGCGACGGCTCGGCGTCCATCAGCAGCGCCGGCCCGGTGGCCTTGAAGGCGAAGTTCATCAGGGCCAGGACCACGATGCCGATGACGATCACGCTCACGACGACCGCCGCCGGGGGATCAGGACCACCAGGCTGGCCGCGGCGGACAGCAGCAGTGCCACTCCGACCGGCACGGCGAGCACGGCCAGGCTCGCGATCGCCGCGGCCAGCAGGGCGACCCAGCGGTCACCCGGTCGGGAGCGTAGCGACTCAAGCAGCAGCAGCAGGAAGAAGCAGGGGAACACCACATCCAGGCCCAGCCGGTAGATCAGGTCGGCCGACGGCACCAGGAAGGCGCCGGCCGCGGTCCCCGCGACCCAGGCCAGCCCCTGCACCAGGGTGGCGCCCATCATCATCTCCCGGTCGGTCGTCCCGTCGGCCCGTTGCGCCGCCACCCAGGAACCGTCGACCACCGTCTGCCCCTCGAACGCCCGCCGCACCCGGCCGCCGCGCAGGCTGCGGGCCGCCGCGGCGGCCATGGGCACGAACCGCAGGTTCATCAGCGCCGCCGCGCCCAGCCCGACCAGCAGACCGCCGCCGTCCTCGGTCGCGGTGACGAAGGCGAACTGCGCCGAGCCGGAGAACACGACCGCCGACATCACGATCGAGGCGAGGGGCGGCCAACCGGCGAGGGCCGCGTACGCGCCGAAGCTGATCCCGAGCGCCGCCGTGGCCAGGGCGAGCGTGACTCCGACCCGGAATCCGGCCCGCCAGCCCCCTTCCGTTTCCGCTTGCGCATGATTCATGCCGGCACCATCTCCGGCCGGAGGTCACGCAGCGCGCGGATCCGCCGGGTGAGCATCGGGAGCGCCGACAGGGCCAGGCCGACTGACCCGATCAGCATCCCCAGCCGGGTCCCGGCCAGCTCGCCGATCACGCCCGCGAGGGCACTGCCGAGGGGGATCGACCCGTACATGACCTGACGGTATGCCCCGGCGGAGCGGGTCAGCAGAGATCTCGGGATCACCGTCTGGCGCAGGGTCAGCGAGTAGACGTTGGCGTTCCCCAGGCCGATTCCGGCGACCAGCATCACGCCGCCGACCACCGTGGCCAGGGCCACCGACCGCAACGGGGCGACGGCCAGCAGCAGCGGCACGAAGCAGGAGAGCAGCAGCGACACCGCGAACGCCCGCCCGAACCCGAGCCGGTCGGCCAGCCGCAGCGCGGTCAGGGTGCCCAGCAGGGCGCCGACGCCGCCGGCGGACAGGGCCAGCCCGTACGCGCCGGGCGGGACCCCCTGGCCCTGCACCGCCCACAGCACCAGGTTGATGATCACGATCTGCTCGGCCAGGTTGTACGCGGCGGCGTGGACCGTCAGCGCCCGCAGGTACGGGTTGCCGAACAGCACCTTCAGGCCCTGGGCGACCCCGGTGGGCTCAGTCCCCTCCGGCGCCTCATCGGCACTGCCGCCGGCGCGCCGGTGGTCGGCCGGCTTCCGTCCGAGCAGCACTCCCAGCGCGCTGGCCAGATAGGACACAGCGCCGACGACCATGGCCAGCGGCGGGCCGACCCCCTGGACCAGCAGGCCGGCCAGCCCCGGACCGGCGACCTCGGTGACCGTGCTCGAGCCCTGCACTGCCCGGTTGGCGGCGGCCAGGTCGCGGGCCGGGACCAGGGACGGCACGTACGCGAACCCCGAGATCTCGAAGAAGATGCCGGTCACGCCGGTCAGAAAGGCCACCACGGCCAGTAGCGGAAGACTCAGCGCGCCGGCCAGCCAGGCCACGGGGATGACGGCGATCAGCAGCGCCCGGACCACGTCGGCCGGAATCATGATCCGCCGGTGGTCCCGCCCCTCGGCCCAGTTGCCTACCAGCAGCGAGAACAGCAGGTTGGGCAGCATCGCCGCGGTCGCCACCGCGCTCACCCCGGCCGGACCGGCATCGAGGGACAGGGCCGCGACCAGCGGCAGGGCGACGGCCGCGACCTGGCTGCCGAAGAAGGACAGCGACTGACCCACCCAGTACCAGCGGAACGGTCGGGACCGCCGCAGCAGCTCCATCGATGGATCGGGCCCGGGGCCGCTGTCTCTAACGGAATTACCCGCATCCATGCGTTAGACATTGACATGGATTTTTCTAATGTGCAAGTGGCATTATGTGCGTTATGACCGATGAAGCGCCGGCGCCGACGTTCGAGTTCATCGGCGGGCACGTGGCGCTGGACCTGCTCAACACGGTGGAGTGGCGGCTCGATGCCGCGCAGCGGACCGACGACTTCACCGGATACGCGCACGTGCTGGCCTGGGCCGAGCAGGC
Source organism: Propionibacteriaceae bacterium (assembly GCA_035296105.1). GTDB lineage: Bacteria > Actinomycetota > Actinomycetes > Propionibacteriales > Propionibacteriaceae > Microlunatus. The sequence goes on from DATHBQ010000230.1 coordinate 4,770, forward strand.
CGGCTTGATCACCGGCCCGGAGCGGATGGCGCTGGGTCGGTTGGCCCGGTCCGCGGAACGGCCGGCGGAGCAGGAGCTGGCGGCGTTCCGGGCGCTGCGGGAGACGGCGTACGCGGCCCTGGTCGAGCGGGACGGCGCCGCGGTCGACCGGCTGGTCGCTGAGCATCGCGACGTACTGGACCGGTCGCGCCTGGTCCACGCCGAGGGCCACTGGCGCTGGACGGAGACCGAGCTCGCGCTGACCACCCCGCGGGATCGGGCCACCCGGGTCGTGGTCGACCTGCTGACCAGCCCCGAGGTCGCGGCGCTGCACCAGTGCGAGGACGCGGCCTGCGGCTGGGTCTATCTGGACACCTCACCCCGGCGCAACCGGCGCTGGTGCATCGCCGCCGACTGCGGCAACCGCAACCGGGCCCGTCGCTATTACGCGCGTAAGAGAGCGGAGTCCCGCTGATTCCGATGGCCCGTTAGGCTCGGCGAGCATCGGAGGAGCGCCCGCTGGCGTCCGGAGGAGCGATGAGCGAACACGCTCTTCGTTCGCGAAGAGCGACGACGACGGCAGCTCGCAGGGCGCGACGGGTGCGAGACGAGGAGGAAAGGGTGCCGCAACAGGTCCAGGGAGTCATCGCCCGCAGTAAGGACGCTCCGGTCGAGAAGGTGACCATCAACGTGCCGGACCCGGGGCCGGGCGAGGCGGTGGTCAAGGTGCTGGCCTGCGGGGTGTGCCACACCGACCTGCACTACGTCCAGGGCGGGATCGGTGACGACTACCCCTACCTGCTCGGGCATGAGGCGGCCGGGACGGTGGAGTCGGTCGGCGAGGGCGTACGTGACCTTGCCCCCGGTGACTACGTGATCCTGAACTGGCGGGCCTGCTGCGGCACCTGTCGGGCCTGCAAGCGCGGCCGGCCGTGGTACTGCTTCGCCACCTTCAACGCGACCCAGAGGATGACTCTGGAGGACGGCACCGAGTTGTCGCCGGCACTCGGCATCGGTGCGTTCATCGACAAGACCCTGGTCGCGGCCGGACAGTGCACCAAGGTCGACCCGGCGGCCCGGCCGGCGGTGGCCGGGCTGCTCGGCTGCGGGGTGATGGCCGGCTGGGGCGCCGCGGTGAACACCGCGCCGGTCCGCCAGGGCGACACCGTGGCGGTCCTGGGTTGCGGCGGCGTCGGGGACGCGGCCATCGCCGGGGCGGCGTACGCCGGCGCCCGGCAGGTGATCGCCGTCGACCTGGACGACCGCAAGCTCGAGTGGGCCAGGGGCTTCGGCGCGACGCACACCGTCAACGCCGCCAGCGGTGAGGTCGTGGAGAGGCTGCGC
>DATHBQ010000231.1:0-6556 GCA_035296105.1 Propionibacteriaceae bacterium
CGGCAGCGGCGGCACTGGCAGGGCGTGATGGACGCGTTGATCACCGCCCTGGAGAAGAGCGGGGCTGTCTGAGCGCGGATCTACAGTGTTCGAGTGCCCGCCACCCTCACCTCCGCTCCGGAGGCGCTGCTGGACGCGCTGGACCCCGAGCAGCGTGAGGTCGCGACGGCGCTGACCGGTCCGGTCGTCGTGATCGCCGGCGCCGGCACGGGCAAGACCCGGGCGATCACCCACCGGATCGCGTACGGCGTGGCCACCGGGGCGTACAACCCGACCTCCGTGCTGGCCGTCACCTTCACCACCCGGGCCGCCGGTGAGCTGCGCGGCCGGCTGCAGGGGCTCGGGGCCACCGGGGTCTCCGCCCGGACCTTCCACTCCGCCGCCCTGCGCCAGGCCCAGTACTTCTGGCCGCGGGTGTACGGCGGCGAGCTGCCCGCCGTGCTGGACAACCGGATGGGCCTGGTGGCCGAAGCCGCGAGCCGGCTGCGGGTTAAGGTCGACACGCCCAAGCTTCGCGACCTGGTCGGCGAGATCGCCTGGGCAAAGGTGAGCAACGTCGGCGCCGAGGACTACGTCCGGCTCGCCGCCGCAGCGCGGCGCGAGCTCGCGTCCTTCGACCCGGAGACGGTGGCCCGGATCTTCGCGGCCTACGAGCGGGCCAAGCAGGACCGAGGGCGGATCGATTTCGAGGACATCCTGCTGTGCGCCGCGGCGCTGATGTCGGAGCATCCCGAGATCGCCGACACCATCCGGCGCACGTACCGCCATCTTGTGGTCGACGAGTACCAGGACGTCAGCCCGCTGCAGGAGGCTCTGCTGACGCTGTGGCGCGGCGACCGTACCGACCTGTGCGTGGTCGGGGACCCGGCGCAGACCATCCACACCTTCGCCGGAGCCCGGGCGAGCTACCTGACCGGCTTCGCTCGCCGGTTTCCCGGCACCACGGTGATCCGGCTGGTGCGGGACTATCGCTCCACCCCTCAGGTCGTCGCCCTGGCCAACTCCATCACGGCGCAGTCGGCGGACGGCGGGACGGGCGGGGTGCAGCTGCAGGCCCAGCAGCCGCCGGGACCCGAGGTGGAGCTGGTCGAGGCACCCGACGAGGCCGCCGAGGCGGCCGGGATCGCCGACTGGCTGTCCCGGCAGGCTGCGGCCGGGGTCAGCTACCGCGAGATGGCGGTGCTGTTCCGGATCAACGCCCAGTCGCCACCGATCGAGCAGGCGCTCGCCGACCGCGGTATCCCGTACCTGGTCCGCGGCGGTGAGCGGTTCTACGAGCGGCCTGAGGTCCGGCAGGCCCTGCTGGTGCTGCGCAACCAGGCGCGGGCCGTGAGCGGAAGCGAGGCCGGTGGGGTCGTGGAGCAGGTCAAGGCCGTGCTCGGCACCCTGGGCTGGACCGAACAGCCGCCCGAAGGCGCCGGAGCGATCCGGGAGCGCTGGGAGTCGCTGGCCGCCCTGGCCAGCGTGGCCGAGGACCTCGCCGCCGAGGAGATGGGGCCTGAGCTCGCCGAGGGTCCGTCGACAAGCTCAGGGCGCATCGACCTGGCCGCGGTGTCCGCCGAGCTGGACCGCCGCGCCGAGGCGCAGCACGTACCGGTGGCCCAGGGCGTCACGGTCGGCACCCTGCACTCGGCCAAGGGCCTGGAGTGGGACGCCGTCGCCCTGCTGGGGGTGCATGAGGGGTCCCTGCCGTTCGTGCTAGCGAGCACCCCTGAGCAGGTCAACGAGGAGCGCCGGCTGCTCTACGTCGGGGTCACCCGTGCCCGGCGACTGCTCCGGGTGTCGTGGTCCCGGACCCGGAACGGGGGCGGGCACAGCCGCAAGCCGTCCCGCTTCCTCACCTCGGTCCTGCCTGCGGAGTCCCGCAACGGGGCGTCGTCGGCCTCCCCGGCCCGGCGGCGCGGCACTGTCCTGTCGGCCCACTGCCGCTCCTGCGGAAAGCCGTTGAGCGAGGCAGCGGAGCGCAAGATGGGACGGCACACCGGCTGCCCCGCGACGTACGACGAGGAGACCATGAGCCGGCTCCGGGAGTGGCGCCGCCAGGAGGCGGCCGAGCAGAAGCTGCCCGCGTACTGCATCTTCACTGATGCGACCCTCGTCGCCCTGGCCGAGGGCCGGCCGCGCAATCCTGCCGAGCTGGTCAAGATCCAGGGGCTCGGACCGGCCAAGGCGAGCAAGTACGGGGAGCACGTGCTGGCCATCCTGGCCGGTGAGGTGGCGGAGTAGGACTGGCACAGATTGTCGGCAGAACTGGCAGAAATATGTTTGCCACGATCCGGCCCGCTCACTTAGTCTGACCGAGGGCCTCGTCCCGACGATGCCCATCATCAGCAGCCAACCGCACCTGGAGGGGAGGGAACTTCCATGGAGATCTACCTGACGTCCAACGGCCCGGCGACCGCCGCGGTGAAGTTCCGGCTGCCCTCGCTCGTGTCGCTGGCTGGTCCGGCCCGGATCGCCGAGCCGACCGCCGCCCGCACCCCCCAGATGATCGGACAGATCAGCTGGCCGAGCGCGGGCCTCATGCCGGTGTCGAACCAGGCCGCGCCGCAGCACCAGGACGGACGCTTCGCCGACTTCGGCGGGTGCGACGTCACCGATACCAAGTTCTCGACCCGATTGGGACCACCTTCCTGTAGTCCTCCGGTGTAGCTCACCGGACCGCCTCCAGGGCCGTGAATCCCACTCAACCGGGAATCACGGCCTTCGTGTTTTCCCGGCCACCTTCGAGGGCCCCGTCCCCGGGTTCCTCACATACGAGAGAGATGGCCTGAGATGACTTTCGCAGGGGGCGGACTGATGACGGTCCCAATACGCGGCGAGGTGGGCGAGGTTCTGCCCTGCCGCCGGGTCGACCCCGAGCTGTTCTTCGCCGAGGCGCCGGCCGACGTGGAGGCCGCCAAGGCCCTGTGCCGCGACTGCCCGATCCAGGAGGCGTGCCTGGCCGGGGCGCTGGAGCGCCGGGAGCCGTGGGGCGTCTGGGGTGGGCAGCTGTTCATCGGCGGCGTCGTGGTGGCGCGTAAGCGTCCGCGGGGCCGGCCGCGCAAGTACCCGCTGCCGGAGCCCTTCGCTCCGGCGGCCGGATCCGGGGGAAGCGAGGCCGCCGCATGAGCGTCGCCGAGCTGCGCCGGGCCGGACGGGCGAGGTTCCACACCGTCCGGCTCTGGCTCGGCCGGGTCCTGGCATGAACGGTGGAGGCGGCGCCGAGTTGCGGCGTTTCGCCGTCGCGAGGTGCCTCCGAGCGGTTACGCTCAGGGCGGCCTGCACTTTCAATACGCGGCACAGCCTCAAGGCTCCCCTCGGGTCGACCGTGGAGCCCGTCGCTTCCCCGGCCTCGGGTGTGCCTGCGACCCAGCCCGACTGCTGTGCCGCGCATTGAGAGTGCAGGTCGCCCGTAGCCCATTCTCTTGTGCCGTCTCACACCCGGTCCGCTCTGCTGCCCACGTCGTCGCCGCTCTTGACGGAACGAGAAAGCGTGTTTCGCTCATCGCTCCTCCGATCGTCATTGGAGCGTCCCTCCGATGCTCGACGAGCGCGATCCGCCCTGAGCTTGTCGACGGGTGCCTAGCCGGCGTTTGCCGGGTCCTCCTCATAGCCGGGTAGGAACTCCTCCAAGACCTTGCCGAACGCGGCGCGGGCGTTCAGCTGGGACAGCACCGCGAGCCCGCCGGTCCAGACCCGGTGGATGAGCAGGTAGCTCGGCGGCAGGTTGAGCTTCATCGCCACCCCGCCGGAGGCGTTCGGGTCCTTGACCCGCTGGAACTGGCCGCGCATCCAGTCCCGGCTGAACTCAAACTCGGGCACGGAGGCCGGCTCGACGAACGGGGCGAGGTAGTCCATCAGATCTTCGGCGTCGATGTCGGAGGCCACGAAGCCCTCAACGTGCAGCTGCTGGGCCACCTCGTGGGCGTCGCCCTGCTGCGCGATGCGCAGGATCCGCCCCATCGCCGGTGGCAGCCCCTCCGGCAGCCGGGCCACCAGACCGAAGTCGACGACGCCGAGTCGGCCGTCGGACATGATCTTGAAGTTGCCTGGGTGGGGGTCGGCGTGCAGCAGGCCGGCCTGCCGAGGACCGGCGAACAGGAACCGCACATAGCTCAGGCCGATCGCGTTGCGCTCGGCCGCCGGCAGGTCGGCGGCGATGGACAGCGGCCGCCCCTCGACCCACTCGCTGACCATCACCTTCGAGGTGCTGGCCAGCACGTGCGGCACGAAGAACTCCTCGCTGCCCTCGAAGCCCTCGGCCGCCTGCTGCTGAGCGGACGCCTCGAGCGTGTAGTCCAGCTCCTCTGTGACCCGGGCGGTGAGCTCGTCCACCAAGGGACCGACATCCATGCCGCCGACCAGCGGCGATACCACCTTGCCCAGCCGGCCGATCTGCCGGAGGTCCGATCGCAGGGCCTCGTCAGCTCCCGGGTACTGCACCTTGACCGCGACCGGGCGGCCGTCCGCCCAGGTCGCCCGGTGCACCTGACCGATGGAGGCGGCGGCCGCGGGTAGTGGACTGAAATCGGCGAACGAGTCCCGCCAGCGCGGGCCGAGCTCGCGGGCCAGGACCGCGTGGACCCGGGAGGTCGGCATCGGCGGGGCGTCGGCCTGCAGCCGGGACAGATGGGCCCGGTACGGAGCGGCCACGTCGTCGGGCAGCACCGACTCGAAGAGGCTGAGGGCCTGGCCGAACTTCATCGCGCCACCCTTGAGCTCGCCGAGCACTCGGAACAGCTGCTCGGCAGCGCGCTGCTGCATCTGCTCGCTGACCTGCTCCGCCGGGGCACCACCCAGCCGCTTGCCCAGCCCCAGCGTGGCCCGGCCGGCGAAGCCCAGCGGCAGCGAGGCGAGCCGGGCACTGCGGCGGAGGGCTGATCGCGCCAACGAGTCCCGGTCGGTATGTCGCTGGTCGGACTCCCGGCCGTTGTCGCTCACGGTGCCCATTCTGTGCTGTTCTGCCAACGGCAGCCGCATTCCGGATGACTCGGCCAGGACCGCAGCTCGGTCCGGAGGTCGACCGCGCTGAGCTCCAGGGTGGCGCCGGTGGTCTCGGGCCGGCCGCCGTCCAGGAAGCCGAGTGCCTGGGCGGCGGCCACCGCTGCGGCCCAGCCGGTCAGCAGGGTGGGCAGTCGGATCGACCGCGCGGTCAGCTGGGCCAGCACCCTCGGCCAGCCGGGATCGGCGTCGGTGCGGGTGAGGTCGGTGCACCGTACGCACGGCGTACGCCCGGGCAGGACCAATGGACCGACCCAGACCGCGTCCCCGAGTGAGCGGACCAGCAGGTGCGGCTGGTCGGTGCGGACCAGGTGGTCGGTGATCAGCCGGTCCACCTCCGGCCCTGCGGCGACCACCACCGTCAGATCCACGGCCAACGTCTCCGGCTTGCTCCAGTGGTCGACCGGCGCGATGCGGGTCCCGGAGGTCCTTGACGCTGCCGCCGGAGTGGCTGCGTGGTCGGTGACCGCCCCCGCTCCACCGAGCCTGCGGGGATCAGGTGAGCCGGGTGCGAACACCACCAGCTCGCCGATCCCGCCCTCGACGAGGTAGCGCGCCAGTGGCAGGCCGACCGGTCCAGCGTCCACCAGCCGTACCCGGCGAGCGCTCCGGTCGGTGGGTCCGGCCGGGCTGGCCCGGAGCAGCCCGGCATCACCCAGCTGGCGTACCGCCCTGGTCACCTCGCGGGCCGAGAGCCCGGCAGCCCGGCCGGTAGCCAGCAGAGCGGGTCGGGGCGTCGGGGCCTGCAGCCGGTCGAGAACGGGACGGTAGCTGTCGGCGAAGATCAGGGCCCGGCGCGGGTCCAGCCCGACCTGCAGCTCGACGGCCGAACGGCGCACGACCACGGCGTGGTCGGCCAGCTCGAACCCGACAGCGTCGGCACCGCCAACAGTGGGGGAGGGGTGGTGGGTCATGCCGCCATCGTGGGGCTGCTGCTCGGGTCACCCGGCGGTATCCACAGCATTTCTCGGTGCGGGCTGAACACAGTCAGGGACGGCCCGAGGCGGGCCGTCCCTGGTGGAGGTGCTGGTCGACGCCTGGCCGGGCGCCGGCTCGCGGGAAGGGCTGGTCAGGCCTTGCCGAGGATGCGGTTGAGGTTGGTGCCGCACACCGGGCACTTCGCCTTGGCCATGCGGGTGCCCTTGTCGTTGACGTGGACCTCGCCGGAGGCCTCACGCTTCTCCTTGCACTTCACGCAGTAGAACTCGCCACTGTAGGTCTCGGCCATATCTGCCTCCTTGCTCGATGGTCGTCCACCGCTGGTTGCGCGGCGGGACCGGCCCCGGCGCTGTCGACAGGGTCGCCCACCGTTCGGTCCGGTGCACGCAGCGGAGCCAGGCGGGCGGGCGTTCGGTCGCCGGTTACTTTACGCGGCTGGTGGCCCCCCGCCAGCGACCACGCCGAAAAAGACGAAACCCCCGGTGCCATCGGCAGCACTTGCCTTCCCCTGCGAGCGTGCCGACGGTTGCGGAGGTTTCGTGTTCGGAACGCTAGCCGCCGCCGACGGGTGCGTCAATCGTTGATCTCGTCGGTCCTGTCCACCGAATGTGGACAACCATGTGGATGGCATGTG
>DATHBQ010000232.1:0-2992 GCA_035296105.1 Propionibacteriaceae bacterium
TCGCCTACCGGTACGGCTACCAGGGTCTGCTGCAGGGCGACTTCCTGCCGGTCACCCCGGCCGTCCGTGAGCGCGCGGCCGTGCTGCACGAGTTCGGCGGCTCCCCCATCGGGAACTCCCGGGTGAAGCTCACGAACGCCAAGGACCTGGTCAAGCGGGGCCTGGTGGCCGACGGCGTCGACCCGCTCCAGGCGGCTGCGGACCAACTGACCGCCGACGGGGTGGACGTGCTGCACACGATCGGCGGTGACGACACCAACACCACGGCCGCCGACCTGGCCGCCTTCCTCGCCCGCAACGACTACGCGCTCACGGTGGTCGGTCTGCCCAAGACCATCGACAACGACGTGATGCCGATCCGCCAGTCCCTCGGCGCCTGGACCGCGGCCGAACAAGGTGCCCGGTTCGCCCAGAACATCCTCGGCGAGCACAACTCCGGGTCCCGGATGCTGATCGTGCACGAGGTGATGGGCCGCAACTGCGGCTGGCTGACCGCCGCCACCGCGCGGGCATACCGGGAGTGGCTGGACACCCGGGAGTGGCTGCCCGAGATCGGGCTGAGCCGCGAGGCCTGGGACGTACACGGCGTCCACGTCCCAGAGGCGGTGCTCGACCTGTCCGCCGAGGCCGCTCGGCTGACCGAGATCATGGACCGGGTCGGCTCGGTCAACCTGTTCATCTCCGAGGGCGCCGGGCTCGACACCATCGTGGCCCAGATGGAGAGCTCCGGTGAGGAGGTCGCCCGGGACCCGTTCGGACACGTCAAGATCGACAAGATCAACCCGGGCGAGTGGTTCGCCAAGCAGTTTGCCGAGCGGCTGGGTGCACAGAAGACGATGGTGCAGAAGTCGGGCTACTTCTCCCGGTCGGCCGCCGCCAACGACCGGGACCTGGAGCTGATCCGGTTGATGACCGACCTGGCCGTCGACTGCGCGCTGCGCGGCGAGTCGGGCGTGATCGGGCACGACGAGGAGCGCGACGACGAGCTCCGGGCGATCGAGTTCGAGCGGATCAAGGGCGGCAAGCCGTTCGACATCACCGCCGACTGGTTCGCCCGGCTGCTGGACGACATCGGCCAGCCGCCGGCCAAGGCCGCCGCTCCGGCCGAGCACTAGGCCGACCTCACCTCCACCGAAACCGGTCACCAACGACAGGTATCTCGGGCCGAGACCTGCCGTTGGTGACCGGTTTTGGAAGAAGAGGTCGGCTAGCGACGACGCAGGGCCTTGGACACCAGCCATGCCAGGGCGGCACCGAGGCCCAGGCCGGTGGCCGCTCCGGTGACGTAACCCGCGCCCAGACCGACCTGGACGGACCGGGCGGCAACCGGCTGGGGCACCATGACCGGGCCCTGGTCGCTCGGCTCGTCTCCGCGTTCCTCCGTGGTCAGTGCGAACCGCACCTTCTCCTCGGGCGTGGGCACCGCCTCCTGGGTCGCGGTGGCGATCCAGGCGGCGACGAACAGGATGAGCTGCGCGAAGAGGTTGAAGAACAGCATCAGCACGATCACCGGACCGAAGATGGCGGCGGCTCGGTTGTTGGCGAACAGGCTGAACAGCAGACCGGTGGAGTACTGCAGCACCGCCAGCCCGACCGCCCCCATCAAGGCACCGCGCCGGACCACCGACCCGGGCGCCCGCTCCTCGGGCAGCACGGTGTAGAGGTACATGAACAGCACCCAGCCGGCGCCAATGGAGAAGAAGATCGGCACGATGCGGAGCAGCGGGTTCAGCCAGCCGATCTCGGTCAGGCCGAGCCAGCCGAGGATATCGTCGGCCAGCGCCGTCGAGACCGAGGCGAGGGCGAAAGTGACCGCGATCAGCAGGATCAGTCCGAGCAGGAGGACCAGGTTGACGAGGATCACCTTGACGGGGTTGCCCTGTTCCTCGGCCAGGTCGAAGTCCGGCCGCCACTGCGCACGGACGGCGTTCTTGAGATTGCCCATCCAGCCGGCGCCGGTATAGATGGCCACCAGCAGGGCCGTGATGCCGACTCCGCGCCAGTTGCCCAGCGTGCGGGTGGCCTCGTCGACCAACTGCTGGCGGGTCGCCGGGTCGAGGGTCCCCAAGGCCTCGGAGAACGTGTTGACGCTGGTCTCGATCAGGTCCGGTCGGAGCACGGTGAGGATGAACCCGAGCACGGCGAACGCGAACAGCAGGATCGGCACCAGGGCCAGCACCGAGAAGTAGGTGATCGCGGCGCCGAACTGGGTCCCCAGCCGGTTGAGAAACCGTACGACCGCCCGGAGCAGGTGGGCGACCCAGGGCTTGTTCCTGACCCGTTCCAGCCATTCCTTCACGAGGGACCTCTCCAGTTACCCGAGCGGTGGCGGACCGCCGCGCCAGCCCGCGGGCAACGCTACCCAAGCGGTCGTCGTGCCCTCGCCTTGACAGGCCGCCGAACTCGGCCCTTGGCTGGACCGGTGAGCAAGCTGCTGAGTGAACCCGACGTGACCACCCGGCTGGCGGGCCTGCCCGAGTGGACCCGGATCGAGGCTGAGATGCCGTCGATCACCGCGACGTACGAGCTGGCCGACTTCGCGCGGGCGCTGGCCTTCGTGAACGCGGTGGGGGCCGAGGCCGAGCGGCGCGACCACCACCCCGACATCGACATCCGCTGGAACAAGGTCACCCTGGTGCTGAGCACCCACTCCGACGGCGGGCTGACCGAGGCCGACTTCGACCTCGCCGCCGCCATCAGTGGGCTGCCGCGCTGAATCAGGTCCCCTGAGCCTGTCGAAGGGCGAACTTCGACAGGCTCAGCCGGCAGTCAGGCGAAGGCCTCCGGTGGTGGGCAGGTGCAGACCAGGTTCCGGTCGCCGAAGCCACCGTCGATCCGCCCCACCGGCGGCCAGTACTTGTCCGCTCCGGTGGCGTACAGCGGCCCGAGGTGCAGGCCCGCCGGGAAGGCGGCCAGCCGCCGCGGGTACGGGTGGTCCCACTCGTCGGCGGTGACCTGGGCCTGGGTGTGCGGCGCGTTGACCAGTGGGTTG
>DATHBQ010000233.1:0-9837 GCA_035296105.1 Propionibacteriaceae bacterium
CGAGTACCTCGCCGTCCGGAGCCGCCGCGCCGATCGAGGGCTGCACGTCGTCGGCGGTCGAGGCTCCGGCGCGGTGATCCTGCTCGCGGGTCCGCCAGGAGTCGGGAAGACCTCGCTGGGTGAGTCGGTCGCCCGGGCGCTGGGCCGCAAGTTCGTCCGCGTCGCTCTTGGCGGCGTACGCGACGAGGCCGAGATCCGCGGGCACCGGCGGACCTACGTCGGAGCGCTGCCCGGACGGATCGTCCGCGCGATGACCGAGGCCGGGTCGATGAACCCGGTGGTGCTGCTGGACGAGATCGACAAGGTCGGCTCGGACTACCGCGGCGACCCCGCCGCGGCCCTGCTCGAGGTGCTGGACCCGGCGCAGAACCACACCTTCCGGGACCACTACCTCGAGGTCGACCTCGACCTGTCCGACGTGCTGTTCCTGGCCACGGCCAACGTGGTGGAGACCATCCCGCAGGCCCTGCTGGACCGGATGGAGCTGGTCACCCTCGACGGCTACACCGAGGACGACAAGATCGCCATCGCCCGGGACTTCCTGCTGCCCCGGCAGCTGGAGCGGGCGGCGCTGACCGCCGAGGAGGTCGTCTTCGCCGAGGACGCCCTGCGCGAGATCGCGGCCAACTACACCCGTGAGCCCGGCGTCCGCCAGCTCGAGCGGCTGCTAGCCAAGGCGCTCCGCAAAGCGGCCACCAAGCTGTCGGGTTCGGCGGACGAGACCGCCCTGACCATCACGGCGGCCAACCTGCGGGACTACCTCGGCCGGCCGCGGTTCACCCCGGAGGCGCACGAGCGGACCTCGGTCCCGGGCGTGGCCACCGGGCTGGCGGTCACCGGGCTGGGCGGCGACGTGCTGTTCATCGAGGCCACCGCCGTCGAGGGCAGCGCCGGTCTGACGCTGACCGGCCAGCTGGGCGATGTGATGAAGGAGTCCGCGCAGATCGCCTGGGCGTACGTCCGGGCGCACACCGAGCAGCTGGGAATCACCGATCGCTCCATCTTCGACCGGCACATCCACATCCACGTTCCCGCCGGGGCCGTGCCGAAGGACGGACCGTCCGCCGGAGTCACCATGGTGACGGCGCTGACGTCGATGGCGCTGGGCCGGGCGGTGCGCTCGGACGTCGGGATGACCGGCGAGGTGACCCTGAACGGGCGGGTGCTGCCGATCGGCGGGGCCAAGCAGAAGCTGCTGGCCGCGCAGCGGGCCGGGCTGACCATGGTGTTCCTGCCCAAGCGCAACGAGCCGGACCTGGACGAGGTGCCGGCCGACGTGCTGGAGGCCGTCGAGGTGGTGCTCAGCACCGACGTGGCCGAACTGGTCACCGCCGCGATCGAGCCGGTCGAGACGACGGCCGGGACCGTCGCCGCCTAGGGCCGCACACTCCCGACGAACTGCCGACCGACTGCCGGATCCGGACACGGATCTCGGCGGTCGGTCGGCAGTTCGCGTTCGGTGCAGGCCCGCCGCGTCGACGCTAGCGGATCGTCTCCGAGTTGGGCTCGGGCTCCGGCCTGGTCTCCACCGCGGGGTCCGGCTCCTTCTCGGCCTCCGCCACGGCGGGCGGAAGGTTGTCGGCGTCGTAGCGGGACTTGATCAAGCTGGCCACGGTAGTGATGGCCAGCGTAACGATGATGAAGGACAGCGACACCCAGATGGGGATCTCCAGGCTGAACGGGATGCCCAGCCGCTCGTCCAGGTGGTACTCGTGCATCGCGTGGAAGACGAGCTTGATGCCGATGAAGGCCAGAATCACCGACAGCCCGAGTGACAGGTAGACCAGCTTGCGCAGCAGGCCACCGAGCAGGAAGTAGAGCTGGCGCAGCCCCATCAGGGCGAACACGTTGGCGGTGAACACCAGGTACGGCTCCTGGGTCAGGCCGTAGATCGCCGGGATCGAGTCCAGCGCGAACAGCAGGTCGGTGCTGCCGAGCGCGATGATGACGACCATCATCGGAGTGATCAGCCGCCGGCCGTCCCGCTTGACCGTCAGCTTGGTGCCCTCGTAGTCCTCGGTCGACGGGAACCGGCGCCGCACCCACCGCAGCACCGGGTTGTCCGGCGCCTCCTCGGCGTCGTCGTGCCGCCGGTAGTCCCGGACCAGCTTCACCGCGGTCACCAGCAGGATCGCCCCGAAGACGAAGAACACCCAGCTGAACGCATTGATGGCCGCAGCGCCGACCGCGATGAAGATGCCCCGGAAGATCAGCGCCAGGATGATGCCGACCATCAGCGCAAACTGCTGCAGCTGCCGCGGCACCTTCAGGCTGCTCATGATGATCAGGAAGATGAACAGGTTGTCGACCGACAGGCTGTACTCGGTGAGCCATCCAGCAAAGAACTCACCGCCGAACCGCCCTCCCCAGACGCCCCACACCACGAACCCGAAGACCATGGCGAGCCCGACGTAGATGCCGATGAACGTGCCCGCTTCGCGCATCGAGGGCTCGTGGGGTCGACGTCCGATCACGATGAGGTCGAACGCGAAGATCAGCACCGTCACGGCGATGGTGATGAGCCACACGTACAGATGGACGTCCATGGTGGCGACCTTTCCGAGACGGGGGTGCGGTCGAACGAACTGCGGTCTCGAAGGTCTCTTCCACTGGCCAGGCCAGCCAGGACGCCGGGCCCTCGACTCTGAGCAGGCCAGAGTTGAACGATCCGTGATGACGACGCCGCCGCGAGGGAATACTCCCCTTCCGAGCCTCCAGTATGGCAGCAGCGCTACGGGTGGCTCGTCCACGCACACTTCGGCGGGCAGGCGGAGCGCGCGCTAGGGTCCGCGGGTGACGCGCCGGGTCCTGATGGCTGCTGGCCTGGCGCTCGGGCTGCTGCTCGGGGCCCTCGACCAGTTCGTCTTTGCGACTGCCCTGCCGACCATGGCCGGCGAGCTCGGTGGGTTGAGCTCCCTGCTCTGGGTGAACACCGCGTACGTCCTCACCGGCACGGTGGCGATGCCCGTCTACGGGGTGCTGGGCGACCGGCTGGGCCGGCGGACGGTCTTCGTCGCGGCGATGGCAATCTTCCTCGTCGGATCGGTGATCGGCGGGTTGGCCGCGAGCATGCCGGTCCTGATCGCGGCACGGGCGATCCAGGGCCTGGGCGGCGGTGGGCTGCTGATCCTGGTCCAGGCCATCGTCGCCGACGTGATCGCCGCCCGGGAGCGGCTGCCCTACCTGACGGCCATCGACGCCGTGTTCGCCGTCGCCGCCGTCAGTGGCCCGGTCCTCGGCGGTTGGCTGACCGACACCGTCGGATGGCGTTGGGCCTTCTGGATCAACCTGCCGGTTGGCCTGGTCGCCATCGTGGCCGCGCTGGTGCTGCTGCCCATCTCACCCCGATCCGACCGCCGGGTCCGCTTCGACCTGGCCGGAGCCCTGGTCCTGGCCGTGGCGGTGACGCTGTTGGTGCTCATCACGGCGTGGGGCGGGAGCCGGTTGCCCTGGACGTCGCCGCTGTTGGTCGGACTCGTGCTCGCCGCCGTCGTAGCCGTGGTGACGTTCGTCCGGATCGAGCTCCGCACCGCCGATCCGGTGCTGCCGCTCTCCCTGCTGGCCTCGCGCAACGTGGCGCTGGCCGTGAGCGCCGGCCTGCTGCTGGGCGTCGCCATGTTCGGCACCGTGGGCTACCTGCCCACCTATCTGCAGCTGGTCCAGGGCCTGAGCCCGACTCGGGCCGGGCTGATGATGCTCACCCTGATCGCCGGACTGGCGGTGGCCGCGACCGTGGCCGCCCAGCTGGTCCGGCGGACCGGCCGGTACAAGGCGCTGCCGGTGATCGGCGCCGGCCTGGTCGCCGCCGCGCTGCTGGGCCTGTCCTCGCTCGGCCAGGGCGACGGCCTGCCCGAGATCGGGCTCTACCTCTTCGGCCTCGGTACGGGGATCGGCTGCGCCTGGGAGGTGTTGGTGGTGGTCGTGCAGAACTCCGTGCGGCCGGACCGGGTGGGCGTGGCCACGGCGGCCAACGGGTTCTTCCGGGAGCTGGGCGTGCTGCTCGGCACGGCGCTGGTCGGCGCCCTGTTCGCCGCCCGACTGGGCGGCCTGCTCGCCGCGCGGCTGCCGGGCTCCGGCATCGGGATCGATCCGAACAGCGTGACCCCGGAGCGACTGCGCCAGCTCCCGCTGGAGATCCGCGATCTGCTCGCCGCCGCGTACGGCGACGCGCTGACCCCGGTCTTCGCTCTGCTGGTGCCGCTGGTGCTGGCCGCCCTGGTCGGTCTGTGCCTGATCCGGCCTGATCCGCTGGCAACTCGCCCGGTAGGCGCGTCCAACCAGGACGTGTCTCCCGAACTCTGATCGAGAGCGAGCGACGGGTCCGGGGAACGATGGGCAAGGCGGAGGAGGAGGTCGTAGCGGTGTTCTACGGACGACGAGTCCAACGCCGCCCATCGATTCCCGGTCGTCGCGCAGCCGATCGGAGTTCGGGAGATACGTCCTTGGTTTGGTCGGCCGAACTCAGGGCAGCAGGAGAGAGACACTTCAGTGGAAGGACGGTCACCATCGACACCCCGCGCTTCTCGGTGGTGATCCCGGCCTTCAACGAGGCCGACTACCTCCCGGCGACACTGCGCTCGCTCCAGGCCCAGGACTTCTCCGGGGGCTTCGAGGTGATCGTGGTCGACAACGGCAGCACCGACGGCACCGCCGACCTCGCCCGCCGGCTGGGCGCACGGGTGGTCGAGGAGCGCACGCCGGGCGTCTGCGCCGCCCGGCAGCGTGGCACCCTCGCCGTCCGCGGCGAGATCGTGGTCTCCACCGACGCCGACACCGTGCATCCCCGGGAGTGGCTGTCCCGCCTGGACGTCCGGTTCGCGGCGGAACCGGCCGTCGTGGCGGTCGCCGGGCCCTGCCGCTACGCCGACCCGCCCTGGTGGGCGGCCGTGGTCCCGCCGCTGTGGTTCGCCGCGCTGGCCGCGCTGCACGACCGTCTGGGCCACGTCGGCTACATCACTGCCACCAATGTGGCCTTCCGCCGGGTGGGGTTCCCGGGCTACGACGTCCGGCTCACCCAGGGCGGGGACGAGGCGGACCTGCTGCGCCGGCTGCGCCGCTGGGGCCGGGTGGTCTGGGATGCGGACAACGCGGTGACCACCTCGTCCCGCCGGATGGAGCAGGGTCTGGCCCACACCCTCGTGGTGTCCTACGGCTTCTACTACGCATCCTCGCTGGCGCTCAACCGCCGGTTCGCCCGGATGCTGGTCGGACGGGCGCCGGCCATCCGGCAGGCGGAGGGGTCCCAGGTTCGGCGGGTGCGGCGGCGCTGGCGGCTGGCTCTGCTGACCGGGACGGCGTTGGCCGTCTCGGTCCGCGCCCGACGCCGGTCGTCGGCTCCGCGGTCGGCCGGCGGAACTCGGGCCGATGGCTGACGTCCTCATCCCGCTGACCCCGATCTACGGCCACGTCGTCCCGATGCTGACCATCGGTCGTGGGCTTGTCGCCCGCGGACACCGGGTGAGCGTGCTGACCGGACGGAAGTACGCACCGACCGTTCGTTCGTCCGGGCTGCGGTTTCGGCCGTTGCCTCCGGAGATCGACTTCGACGACGACGACCTGGACAGCTGGCTGCCCGGGCGTGGCCAGGGCGGCCGGCTGGCCGCGGGGCGGCGCGACATCATCGGGCTGTTCGTCGCTCCCCTGCCGGTCCAGCACGCCGCGCTGGCCGCCGAGCTCCGGTCCGGCTACGACGCAGTGCTCAGCGATGCCGCCTACCTGGGCGTGCTGCCGATCCTGCTCACGATCCCGGCGGCCGAGCGGGTGCCGATCTTCGGCGTCTCGGCCACTCCGCTGTCACTGACCAGCGTCGACACCGCACCGTTCGGCAGCGCCATCCGGCCCGGCCGCTCCGCGATGCTGCGACTCCGCAACCGACACATGAACCATGTGCTGCGCACCGGTCCGCTGCAGCCGATCCAGCGGGCGATGGACGTCGCGCTGGGTCCGTTCGGCGTGCCGGCCGGCGCGGTCGACTACTTCGACCACACCCGCTACCTCGACGCCTGCTGGCAACTCGCCCCGGCGGAGTTCGAGTACCCCCGACGCGAGCTGCCGGGCTCGTTCGGCTTCCTCGGTCCGCTGCCGCCGGTGGAACCGCCCGGACCCCCGCTGCCGGCCTGGTGGGATCACCTGGACCGCTCACGGCCGGTGGTCCACGTCACTCAGGGCACCGTGGACAACCACGACCCGGGAACGCTGCTGGCCAGCACCTTCGCCGCGCTGGCCGA
Source organism: Propionibacteriaceae bacterium (assembly GCA_035296105.1). GTDB lineage: Bacteria > Actinomycetota > Actinomycetes > Propionibacteriales > Propionibacteriaceae > Microlunatus. Next base: position 6,228 of record DATHBQ010000233.1, read on the forward strand.
CGACGATGTCTGGGTGGTGGGGTCGACCGGCGGTCGTCCGGTGGGTGAGCTGCTCGACCGGCTCGGCGGCGCGCTGCCGGCCAACGGACGGGTGGCCCCTTTCCTGCCGTACGCCCAGCTGCTGCCGCGGACGGCGGTGATGGTCACCAACGGCGGCTACGGCGGGGTAACACAGGCGCTGCGGGCCGGCGTGCCGCTGGTGGTCGCCGGAGCAACCGAGGAGAAGCCCGAGGTGGCGGCCCTGGTGGCCTGGTCCGGCACCGGCATCAACCTGCGATCGGGGCGGCCCACCCCCCGGCGGCTGCGGGCCGCGGTGCACGCCGTGCTCAAGAGCCCGCGGTACCGCGCCGAGGCGGAACGGATGCAGCAGCGGATCGCCGACCTGCCCGACCCGGTGGCCACGATCGCGCAGGCCATCGACACGGCCGGCGCGGCTCGACGCCGGGTGCCGTCCTTCGCCGAGGCCAGCCCTGCCTAGCGCGTCGCCGGCGGGCGCTAGCGGGTGGCCTCGACCATCTGCCGCAGCTCCTTCTTGAGGTCGGAGATCTCGTCGCGGATCCGGGCGGCGACCTCGAACTGCAGCTCGGCCGCTGCGGTGTGCATCTGGTCGGTGAGCTGCTGCACGAGGTCGGCCAGGTCGCCGGCCGGCATGTCGACGAACTTCCGGGCCGGGGCGGCGCCGTTCTTCCCACCCAGGGAGGGAACCGGCGACTTGCCGCGGCTGCGGTTGCGGCCGCTGCCCAGCAGCTCGTCGGTGTCGGCGTCCTCGCGGGCCAGCATGTCGGTGATGTCGGCGATCCGCTTCCGGATGGGCTGCGGGTCGATCCCGTGAGCCACGTTGTACGCCACCTGCTTCTCGCGCCGCCGGTTGGTCTCCTCGATCGCCGCCGCCATCGAGTCGGTGACCGAGTCGGCGTACATGTGCACCTCGCCGGACACGTTACGGGCCGCCCGGCCGATCGTCTGGATCAGGCTCTTCTCGCTGCGCAGGAAGCCCTCCTTGTCGGCGTCCAGGATGGCGACCAGCGACACCTCCGGCAGGTCGAGGCCCTCGCGCAGGAGGTTGATGCCGACCAGGACGTCGTACTCCCCCATCCGCAGCTCGCGGAGGAGCTGCACCCGCTGCAGGGTGTCCACCTCCGAGTGCAGGTAGCGGGTACGGATGCCGTTCTCCAGCAGGTAATCGGTCAGGTCCTCGGCCATCTTCTTGGTCAAGGTGGTCACCAGCACCCGCTCGTTGCGCTCGGCGCGCAGCCGGATCTCGCCCATCAGGTCGTCGATCTGGCCGGAGGTGGGCTTGACGATGACCTGAGGATCGACGAGTCCGGTCGGGCGGATCAGCTGCTCGACGAACCCGCGGGACTTGGCCAGCTCGTAGTTGCCGGGGGTCGCCGACAGGTAGACCGTCTGACCGATCCGGTCGACGAACTCCTCCCAGCGCAACGGCCGGTTGTCCATGGCACTGGGCAGCCGGAAGCCGTGGTCGACAAGGGTCCGCTTGCGGGACATGTCGCCCTCGTACATCCCGCCGATCTGCGGCACCGTGACGTGCGACTCGTCGATGACCAGCAGGAAGTCCTCGGGGAAGTAGTCGAGCAGACAGTTGGGCGGACTCCCCGGTCCGCGGCCATCGATGTGCCGCGAGTAGTTCTCGATGCCGGAGCAGGTGCCGATCTGCCGCATCATCTCGATGTCGTAGCTGGTCCGCATCCGCAGCCGCTGGGCCTCCAGCAACTTGTTGTGCCGTTCCAGCTCGGCGAGGCGCTGCGCCAGCTCCTCCTCGATGCCGCCGATCGCCCGCTCCATCCGGTCGGGACCGGCGACGTAGTGGCTGGCCGGGAACAGGTACATCTCCTGGTCCTCGGTCACCACCTCACCGGTCAGCGGATGCAGGGTGCTCAGCCGCTCGATCTCGTCGCCGAAGAACTCCACCCGGACGGCCAGCTCCTCATACATCGGGAACACCTCAAGGGTGTCTCCGCGCACCCGGAAGGTGCCGCGGGTGCCGGCCAGGTCGTTGCGCGCGTACTGGATGCCGACCAGCCGCCGGAGCAGCGCGTCCCGCTCGATCTCGTCCCCGACCCGGAGCCGGACCATCCGGCTGACGTACTCCTGTGGCGTACCCAGGCCGTAGATCGCCGACACGGTGGCCACGACGATGACATCCCGCCGGGTGAGCAGCGAGTTGGTCGCCGAGTGCCGGAGCCGCTCGACCTCCTCGTTGAGCGAGGAGTCCTTCTCGATGTAGGTGTCGGTCTGCGGGACGTACGCCTCGGGCTGGTAGTAGTCGTAGTAGGAGACGAAGTACTCGACGGCGTTGCGCGGGAAGAAGTGCCGCAGCTCGTTGGCGAACTGGGCCGCCAACGTCTTGTTCGGCTGCATGACCAGCGCCGGTCGCTGCAGCCGCTCCGCGAGCCAGGCCACGGTGGCCGTCTTGCCCGTGCCGGTCGCTCCCAGCAGCACGACGTCCTGCTCACCGGACTCGATCCGCTGCTCCAGCTCGGCGATCGCGGTCGGCTGGTCACCCGACGGCTGGAAGTCGGCCTCCACCTTGAACGGAGCCACCCGACGCTGCAGGTCGGTAATCGGACGAACCATGGCACCGAGCCTATGAGCCGCCACTGACAGTTCAGGATTGACTACGACGCGAGACTGCGAGCGTCGGAAGTCGCGCGGCGGCGACTGCAGGAGCGTGAGGCGGAACACCCTTTTCGTTCCGCCTCACGGGACGAACGAGCCGCCGTGGAGCGCGATGCGCCAGCGGTCAGACCAACTAACCGCTCGCCTGGCTCCGCAGCATCGAGTTGACCATCGCGCTGAAGTCGGTGTTCAGCTTGTTGGTGTCGGCGTCCGGCGGGAACGAGGCCGTACCGATCACCGTCACGCCGTCGCTGGTGCGCACCGACGCCAGCGAGAACAGCAGCACCGTGCCCGAGCCCTGGCCGTTGCTCACCGTGACCTGCGCCACGCAGGTGGCGGCGCTCAGCTTCTTGGTGCCGACGTCGGTCGGCTTCGCCTCCTGGAACTTCCCGTTCGAGGTCCCCTCGGCCACCTTGCGATGCCACGCGTCACACAACTGACCCGGGTTCGTGTTGGCCTCGGCCTGGATCACCTGACCCAGGAAGACGCTCTGGCCGTTACTGAGCTGCGCGACTCCCTTGCCGGTCTTCTGCACCTCCCAGCCGCTGGCCGGGGCGAGACTGATCCCGTTGCCCAGATCGACCCCGCCGGCTGGCTGCTGCCCTCCCGTGTCGCTCGGCGTGGGCTGCGGGTCGTCCGTCGGAGCAGCGGTGGTCGCCTCGTCGGTCGGGGCCGGCGTCGGCTGCTCGGTCGGCGGTGCGGTGTTGGTCGGGGTGATCGACACCGGCGGCGGCTGGTCGCTGCCGTCCCGGTTGAGCACCATGATGATGCCGCCGATCGCGGTCAGCAGCACGATGGCGGCGACCACGATGCCGATGATCAGCCCGGGACTCTTCTTCGGCGTCGGAGCACCGGCCGCCGGTGGGAATCCGCCGCCACCCGGTGGCATCTCCGCCGGCGGCCCGTAACCGCCGGGCGGTGGCTGCTGCCCGTATGGCGGTCCGGGCGGCCGCCCTTGCGGCGGGTAGCC
>DATHBQ010000234.1:0-12439 GCA_035296105.1 Propionibacteriaceae bacterium
GCGGCCTCGCGGGCGATGGCCAGCTCCTCGTTGGTGGGGACCACGGCGACGGTGACGGGTGAGCTGTCGGGCGAGATCACCCGGGCGTCCCGGGAGGCGGTCCCGTTGCGGCTCGGGTCGACCGAGAGGCCGAGCCCGTCGAGGCCCTCGACCGCGGCGGCCCGGACCGCCGGGGTGTTCTCGCCGACCCCGGCGGTGAAGGTCAGCACGTCGAGCCGGCCCAGCTGGGCGAGGTAGGCGCCGACGTAGTGCTTGAGCCGGTGCACGTACACCTCGAAGGCCAGCTGCGCCGCCGGGTCGCCCGAGCCGCGCCGCTGCTCCAGCTCGCGGAAGTCGTTGACCCCGGCCAGGCCCTTCAGTCCGGACTGCTTGTTCAGCACGTCGTCGATGTCTCCCACCGACAGTCCGAGCTCGTTGTGCAGGAAGGTGTGCAGCCCCGGGTCGACGTCGCCGGACCGGGTGCCCATCACCAGTCCCTGCAGCGGCGTCAGCCCCATTGACGTGTCGATGGCCACGCCACCGCGTACGGCGGACGCCGAGCAGCCATTGCCCAGGTGCAGCACGATCTGGTTCAGCTCCTCCAGCGGACGCCCGACCAGCTCGGCCACGGTCGTGGAGACGTAGCGGTGCGAGGTGCCGTGGAAGCCGTAGCGGCGGATCCGATGGTTACGCGCCAGGTCGGCGGGGATGGCGTACGTCGCCGCCGTCGGCGGCAGCCTGGCGAAGAACGCGGTGTCGAACACCGCGACGTGCGGGACGTCGAACTCGGCCCGGGCGGCGTGGATGCCGGCCACGGCGCCCGGGTTGTGCAGCGGGGCCAGCGGGATCAGGTCGGAGATCTCGGCGACCACGGCGTCGGTGAGGATGACCGGGTCCGAGAAGTCCGGTCCGCCGTGGACGACGCGGTGGCCCACCGCGCGGAGTCCGGCGGCGGCCAGGTCGATGCCCGCGTCGGCCAGAGCGGTGGACATCTCGGTCATGGCCGTGGAGTGGTCGGTCGCGCCGCCCGGCTCGCCGATGCGCTCCACCAGTCCCTTGGCCAGCACCTCGCCGCTCTCGGGCACCAGAAACTGGTACTTCAGCGACGAGGACCCGGCGTTGAGCACCAGGACGGGCGATGGGGGCTGAGCCGGTCGAAGTCCCGGCTCCGGCCCTTCGACAGGCTCAGGGCGCATACCGACCGGCTCAGGGCGCAGACCCTGACTCATGACAGCCGCCTACCCGGGAGAAAACTCCACCCGTGGCGACTTCTCGACCCGGAAACGCCGCTGCGCGGGCGATAACTCGCCATTGGTGGAGTTTTCTCCGTCATGCAGCCGCCACCCCCTGGGCCTGCACCGCGGTGATCGCCACGGTGTTCACGATGTCGTCGACCAGCGCCCCGCGCGACAGGTCGTTCACCGGCTTCTTCAGGCCCTGCAGCACCGGCCCGATGGCGACGGCGTGGGCGCTGCGCTGCACCGCCTTGTAGGTGTTGTTGCCGGTGTTCAGGTCCGGGAAGATGAACACCGTCGCCCGTCCGGCCACGGCGGATTCCGGCAGCTTGGTCCGGGCCACCCCCGGGTCGATGGCGGCGTCGTACTGGATCGGCCCCTCCAGCGCCAGGTGTGGCGCGCGTTCCGCGACCAGCGCCGTGGCCGCCCTGACCTTCTCCACCTCCGCTCCAGCGCCCGACGTGCCCGTCGAGTAGGACAGCATCGCCACCCGCGGCTCGATCCCGAACTGCTGGGCCGTCTCGGCCGAGGAGATCGCGATGTCGGCCAGCTGGTCGGTGGTCGGCTCGGGGATCACCGCGCAGTCGCCGTAGACCAGCACCCGGTCGGCCAGGCACATCAGGAAGACGCTGGAGACCGTGTCCACACCCGGCTTGGTCTTGATGAACTCCAGCGCCGGCCGGATGGTGTGCGCGGTGGTGTTGATCGCGCCGGAGACCATGCCGTCGGCCAGTCCGAGGTGCACCATCATCGTGCCGAAGTAGGAGATGTCGGTGACGATGTCGCGGGCCTTCTCGATCGTCATCCCCTTGTGCGCCCGGGCCTCGGCGTACGTCGCGGCGAAGCGCTCCCGCAGCTCGGGGTCGAGCGGCGACAGCACACCAGCCTGGTCCAGGTCCAGCCCGAGGCTCGACCCCCGCGCCCGGACCTTGGTCTCCTCGCCCAGCAGCGTCAGGTCGGCCACGCCCCGGCGCAGCAGGATCGCCGCCGCCTCGAGGATCCGGTCGTCGGTGGCTTCCGGCAGCACGATGTGCCTGCGGTCGGCCCGCGCCCGCTCCACCAGCTGGTACTCGAACATCAGCGGCGTCCGCACCTCCGACGCCGACACGTCGATCGCCTTCAGCAGCGCGGCCTGGTCCACCTGCTCGGCGAAGAGTCGCTGCGCGCTCTCGATCTTGTTCATCGACTTCGCCGTCATCGGCCCGCGGACCCGCAGCAGCCGCTCGGCGGTGGCGAAGGTGCCCAGGTCGGTGAGGGCGATCGGCAGGTCCTGCTGGACGCCCTCCGACAGTCGCCGCACCGTCTCCGGCAGCTCGTAGCCACCGGTGAGCAGGATCCCGGCCAGCGTCGGGAAGGTGCCGGACTGGTGGGCCAGCATCAGCCCCGGGATCAGGTCGGTGCGGTCGCTCGGCGCGATCACGGTGACGTCGAGAGCCAGGCGGGCCAGCACGTTGGGCAGGCTCATCGCGGCCACGATCAGCCCGAGCGACTCCCGGTCCATCCACGCGTCCGAGCCCAGCACCAGCTCGCCGTCGGCGGCCTCGACCAGGGACCGGAAGGTCGGCGCGGACAGCAGCGGGTTCTCCGCGATCGCCGCTCCGAGGACGCCGTCCAGGCCGGCCAGCTCGGTCCGGATCGCCGCGGCGTCTCCCGGCTCGACCCGGTTGGCGATGACCGCCACCGTGCGGGCGTGGTTGGCCTGCAGCTCGACGACGGCGCTCTCGGCGGCGGCGCGGATCTGGTCCGGCGTACGCCCCCGGCCGTGCACCACCAGCACCACCGGCGAGCCGAGGTTGGCGGCGATCTTGGCGTTGAAGGAGAGCTCGGTCCCGCTGGCCACGTCGGCGTAGTCGGAGCCCACCACGACGATGACCTCGAAGCGGTCGGTCAGCTGCCCGAATCGCTCGACGATCTGGTGCAGCGCCTCGTCGACGTTCTCCCGGGCGGCCTCGTAGGTGACGCCAAGGGCCTCCTCGTAGGACTGGTTGACCCCTGGCCGGTTGACCAGCAGGTCGACGACGAGATCGGTCCCGCCCGAAGAGGTACCCACCGTGGTCAGCGGACGGAAGATGCCGACCGAGCCGACCTCCCGGGTCAGCGCGTCGACCAGCCCGAGGGCGACCGCGGACTTGCCGGTGAGGCCCTCCGGCGAGGCGACGTACACACTCCGTGTCATGATCGTTCCCCGTCGTCGTGCGCGCTCACAGGCCACACGGTATCGGCGTCCGGCCGCGACCCGGGACACGATCTGGTCAACATGGTGTCCCGCTCTGCATTACTACCGGTCACAGTGTTAAATCCGGAACTATCGTTGGGCCGTGGCCGCTGTACCTCCGCAGATTCCCGGCCTGGTGGGCTGGCGCCCACTGGCTCGGGGCGGGTTCGCGACCGTGTGGGAGGCCAAGCAACTCTCGCTGAACCGGCTGGTCGCCGTCAAGGTCGATCGGCGCACCCTGGAGACCGACGCCGAGCAGCGGCGGTTCCTGCGCGAGGCCGGGGCGGCGGGCCGGATGTCCGGCCACCCGGGCATCGTCACCGTGCACGACGCCGGCATCCTCACCGACGACCGGCCCTACCTGGTGATGGCGCTGTGCGAGGGCGGCTCGCTGACCAAGTGGGTCAAGGGGGAGCCGCGGCCGAGCCAGGAGGAGGTCCGCGAGGTCGGCGTCCGTATCGCCGACGCCCTGGCCGCCACGCACGCCCGCGGCGTGCTGCACCGGGACGTAAAGCCGGCCAACATCCTGATCGACTCCTACGGGCACGTCGGGCTCGCCGACTTCGGGCTGGCCGCCCTGCCCGACCCGGGGATGGAGCTGAGCGAGACGCTGGAGGCCATCACCCCCGCGTACGCGCCGCCCGAGGTGTTCCACCGCCGACCGCCGACCGCGGCCGGCGACGTCTACTCGCTCGGAGCCACCCTGTACGCGGTCCTGTCCGGACGGCCGCCGCACTGGCCCGAGAACGGTACGCCGAACGTCCTCGACGTCTTCGAGCGGCTGGAGGACCCGATCGAGCGGATCCCGGGCGTCGACGACGAGTTCATGGACGCCCTGCTGGCGGCGCTGGCCTTCGACCCGGCCGACCGGCCGTCGGCCGAAGAGTTCCGGGACCGGCTGAGTGCCCTCACCCTGGGTACGCCGACGACCAACGGGAAGTCCGCCAACGGGCACCCCGCCGCTGCGCTGGGCCCGGGTCAGGCGTCCGCATCGGCCGCGATCGAGGGTGCGCCGGCCACCGATCGGCCGGTCGAGGTCGAGGCGCCGGGCTCACCCGCGGTCAAGGACGATCCGCCACCGGCCGGCGACGGTGGCAACCAGCCGCCTGAGGTCCTGGTGGACGGCCACCAGACCGACGATCGGCACCGGTCCCGCCGGCGTACCGGGATCCTGGCGGCGACCGTGGCGGTCATCCTCGCGGTCGCGCTGACGGCGGCGGCCCTGGCCAACCTGCTACCCGGCCAGGAGTCGGGCTCACCGAGCGCACCGGTCACGAGCGCCCCGGTCACCCAGAACCCGGTCCCCCCCGCGACCAGTGCCGAGCCGACGCTGACTCCGAGTCCGAGCCTCTCTGAGGAGACCGGCCCGCTGCCACCCGGCGCCGAGGACTGTGCGGAGGTAGCGGCGGACGTGTACTGCGTGCTCGAACCCGAGTGCTGGGGTGAGGTGAACCGCTACGGCGAGGCGCTGCGGACCGCGCCACGGGTCAGTTGTTATGAGGACCACCTCTACCAGACCTTCGTGGTCGGGATGCTCGACATCATTCCCAGGAAGCAGGCGACCCTGGACGCGGTGCCGGAGGTCAACAAGGCGTGTCGGGGCACCGTCGCGAACAGCAAGCTGGTCAACGAGTCCGAGCGCCGCGACGACTGGGAGGTCTTCTCACTGCCACCGCAGGAAGAGGACGAGTACTTCTTCCGCTGCATCTTCGGGCGGGGGATGAGGAACACGCCCATCGCGCTGAAGCAGTGATCAACGGGGGTCGGCCAGCCGCTCGATGCCGTCCAGCAGCCAGGTGATCATCCGCTCGATGTCGTAGCCCGCCGGGTCGTCGAAACCGCCGCTGGACCAGATCGCGAACATGGTCGGGAAGCGGGTCGCGTCGAAGTAGGTGGTCCAGAAGCTCGACCGGGACTCCCAGTACGCCTCGGCGGAGACGCCGGTATGCCTCTCCTCGGCCGCGTCGCCGATCATCGCCCGGGCCGCGCCGAGCAGCTGCCAGCGGATCAGGTTGGTGATGGCGACGTTCTCGGTGCCGACGAAGCCGGCCGCGGCCAGGGCGGCGTACAACGCCTCGTCCACGTCCAGCACATGGGGGCCGACCGGCAGCCGGGCCATGTTGTAGTCCATCAACCAGGCATGGTCCTGATAGATCCTCCAGGTCGACCGCATCCACGCCTCGGAGCGCTCCCGCCAGCCGAGGGCCGGGTCCGGGATGCCGTGGTCGGCGTAGACCCGGTCGATCATCAGCTCGATCAGCTCCGAGCGCCCCGGCACATAGGTGTAGACCGACATCGCGCCGATCCCGAGCCGCCCGGCGACCTTGCGGATCGAGAGCGCATCCAGGCCCTCGCCGTCGGCGATGGCGACTCCGGAGTCGACCACCTCGGCCAGGCTGGTCCGTGGTCGCGGGCCCCGTCCGGCCGGTGGCGGGTGCGGGTTCCAGAGCGCCTCGATCACCCGGCGACCCTCCGGCGTACCGATCTCGGCGGGCGCCTCAGCGTCCGGGTCGGCGGCGCTCATGCCCTGGTCCTATCTGGCAACGAAAAAGTCTCGGAACTCCCTGGCATCCTCTTCTCCGTACAGTGTATGTTGTTTCTATTCAGTACAGCGTACGTAGTTACGCGGAAGGGTGGGCGATGATCCATACGGAGCGGCTGACGAGGCACTTCGTGACCAAGAAGGAGACCGTCGAGGCGGTCAAGGGCGTCGACATCGACGTCGCCCCGGGGGAGCTGGTGGCCTTCCTCGGGCCCAACGGCGCGGGCAAGTCGACCACCCTGCGGATGCTGACCACCCTGCTGCCGCCGACCTCGGGTCGGGGCTGGGTCGCCGGCGCGAGCATCGTCGACGAACCGGCGGTGGTCCGGTCGCGGATCGGCTACATCGGCCAGGGCAGCGGAGGCGGGCACAGCTTCCGGGTCCGCGACGAGCTGGTCATGCAGGGCAGGTTCTACGGGATGAGCTCGGCCGACGCCGCGGCGCGGGCCACCGAGCTGATGCAGACGCTGGACCTGACCGCACTGGGCAAGCGGGCGGTGAGCACGCTGTCCGGCGGGCAGCGGCGGCGGCTGGATGTGGCCCTCGGCCTCATGCACAGCCCGGCGCTGCTCTTCCTCGACGAGCCCTCGACCGGGATGGACCCGCAGAACCGGGCCAACCTTTGGGAGCACATCGACCACCTGCGGGAGCGGCAGCAGACGACCATCGTGCTGACCACCCACTACCTCGAGGAGGCCGACACCCAGGCCGAGCGGGTGCTGGTGATCGACCACGGACAGATCATCGCCGACGACACCGCGGCCAATCTCAAGGCCACGCTGGCCGGCGACCGGATCGCGGTGACGGTCGACCCGGCCGACGCGGACACCGGAGCGGCGATCATGGCCGAGCGGGGCCGCGAGCTGACCCGGAAGGAAGAGGTGCTCGGCACCGTGCTGGCCGCGCGGTTCGAGCAGGGGACGCGGACCCTCCCCGGACTACTCGCGTCGCTGCACGGGGCCGGCCTCGAGGTGCGGGCCGCCGATGTCCGGGTTCCCACCCTGGACGACGTGTTCCTCTCCCTGACCGGGCGCAGTCTGCGCGAAGAGGCTGAGGCGGTGGCGGCATGAGCGGGGTGATGACGGAAGCGCAGCCCACCATGAGCGCTCCAACCGGCAGCCGCGGCAGCCTGGTCTCCGACACGCTGGCGGTCTTCCAGCGGGAGATGTACCTGGTTCTGCGCGACCCGTTCTCGGTGATCTTCTCCCTGGTCCAGCCGCTGGTGTTCCTGGGCCTGTTCGGCGCCCTGCTGGCCGGCTCCGTCAACCCGGCGGTGCTTGGTGGTACCTCGCCGCTGCAGTGGTTCCTGCCAGGGGTGATCGTGATGATCTGTCTGTTCGGCACCGGGGTGGCCGGATCGAACCTGCTGTTCGAGATCACCCTCGGGTCGTACGAGCGGGTGCTGGCCAGCCCACTCCGGCGGTCGTCGATCCTGATCGGCAAGTCGCTCAAGGAGCTGGCCCCGCTGGTCGTGCAGGCCGCCCTGGTCACGGTGGTGTGCATCCCGTTCGGATTTGTGCTCTATCCGCTGCACGTGCTGGTCGGGCTGTTGATCCTCGGCGTCTTCGGGGTCGGCATGGGCGCGTTCTCCAACGCCCTCGCCGTCGCCGTGCGCAAGCGGGAGTGGATGTTCTGGGCGGTGCAGCAGTCGCTGCTGTTCCCGCTGCTGATCCTGTCCGGGATGCTGCTGCCGCTGGAGGCCGGCCCGCGGTGGATCCAGATCCTCGGCCGCTTCAACCCGCTGACCTGGGTCGTCGACGCCGAGCGGGCCCTGTTCTCCGGCTCGTGGACGGATCCCGCGATCGGCTGGGCCGTCCTGGCTGCGGTTCTCACGTGCGGGGCCGGCCTCTGGGTCGGGGTCCGGCAGGTCCGGCGCAGCACAACGTGACCCGCTCCTCGCAGTCCGCGTGAGTGACCTCCCCGCGGGAAACCATCCGCCCTCGCAGGCTCGGGCTCCCGCCAGGCCCATCCAGTCCCGCAGGGAGGTCACCCACACCAACTGCTCGTCCCAAGGCCGCTAGGGTCGGGATCCATGGCGGAACTGGCGATCGGCGGCCACGGGGATCAAACGGACCCCATCGCAGAGGCCCAGGTACGCGGGGCCAACCTGGCGCAGTTCTTTCTCGGGGATCCGCAGGCGTGGAAGGGCCCGGAGTTCGCGTACGCGCGCGGTGCGGCCGGGCTCAGGGCCGCGGCCGAGGAGGCCGGCATCGCGCTCTACGTCCACGCCCCGTACGTGCTCAACGTCGCGACGACCAACAACCGGATCCGGATCCCCAGCCGCAAGTTCCTGCAGCAGTACCAGTACGCCGCGGCCGAGGTGGGGGCGGCCGGCCTCATCGTGCACGGCGGTCACGTTTCGAAGAACGACGACCCGGCCGTCGGCTTCGACAACTGGCGCAAGTGCATCGACCGGCTGGAGATGCCGGTGCCGCTGCTTATCGAGAACACCGCCGGCGGCGACAACGCGATGGCCCGGCGGCTGGAACGCATCGCCCAGCTCTGGGACGCCGTCGGCGCCGCCGAGGGCGGGGACACCGTCGGCTTCTGTCTGGACACCTGCCATGCCCACGCCGGTGGGGAGAAGCTGGTCGGGCTGGTCGACCGGGTCAAGGCGATCACCGGCCGGATCGACCTGGTGCACGCCAACGACTCCCGGGACGGGTTCGACTCCGGCGCGGACCGGCACGCCAACCTGGGTGACGGCGAGGTCGGGAGCGAGGCCCTGGCCGAGGTGGTCCGACAGGCGGGCGTACCGGTGGTGGTGGAGACCCCGGGCGGCCGCGAGGGTCAGGGCGCCGACATCGCCTGGCTGCGCGAGCACGTCTGACCCTCGGGAGCCACATGCTCCAGGTACGCGAAAACCGGTCACCTACGACGGAGAATCGGCCTCGATCCCTGTCGCAGGTGACCGGTTTCGGTCACGCCGGAGCAGTCAGCAGGTCACTGCGTGGTGACACCGTTGCTGAACGCCACCGCGAACACCGTGATGTAGAGGATCACGATCAGCACGGTGAGCACGATGCCGACGATGAGGCCGATCTTGGCCAGCTTGTTCGGGTAACCGGCCTTCTTCGACTGGCTCATCGCGATGGCGCTGACAACGATCCCGATCACAGGCGCCACGATCGCCAGCACGAGACCGACGATGCCCAGCGTCTTGCCGGGGTAGTCCCCCGCCGGAGCGGTGGACGTGGGGGTGGCCTGGTACTCGGCCATGAGGAACTCCTTGTGGTGTGGGACGACTTACCGGCCGAGACTGTAGCGTCTCCGCGGGTCGTGAGTGACCTGGTCGGGGCAACCGCAGCCCAATCGAAATCCGGCGCTGGTTAGGGTCGTGCCGATGGACGTGACGCTGCTGGGTCCTCAGCGCCGGGTGGCCGGAGCGCGTACGGCCGTCGCCGAGCTGATCCCGGAGGGTCCGGTGGCCACCGTCAACGCCGGCTGGCGGGAGCGCGAGACCGACACGGCCGAGCTGGACGCGGTGCTCGGCGGCCGGATGCTCAACCTGGAGCTCTACCGGCGCTGGCAGCAGCTGGTCGCGGCCGACCCCGAGTATGCCGCCGCCGAGCGCCGACTGACCGCCCACCTGGAGGACCTGCGCGGCGCGTACCAGCTCCGGCTGCGCCACGGAATCGCCGCGGTGCGGGCGGTCAGCCAGCGGGTGGACAACGACACCGTCCGCTCGGCTGCGCTGGCCGATGCGGTCGCCGGCGTCCGCACCCTGGACGCCTGGCACGTCGAGCGCAGTGGCGAGCTGCGACGGGCCTTCTACGCCGAGGTCGGGCTGGGGGAGCGAGCGTCGATCACCGACCACCGCCACGACCTCGCCCGCCTGGTGGCCGACAGTGCGGGAATGGTGTTCGCCGGCGGTCACGTCGGCGTGCTGCTGCACCTGCTGCACGTCTTCGGGCTGGCGGGGCTGCTGCGGCCGCCGGTGATCGCCTGGTCGGCAGGGGCGATGGCCTTGTCGCCCCGGGTGGTCCTGTACGGAGACCACGCCCCGTACGGACGTCCCGACCCGGAGGTGTACGCCGAGGGACTCGCGGCGTACGCCCAGGCCATCCCCTTCCCGCACGCCCGTCGGCGGCTCCGGCTCACCGACCCCGAGCACATCGGGCTGCTGGCCGCCCGGTTGGCGCCCTACCTGGCCCTCCGGCTGGACGACGGCGTACGCCTCGACCTGAGTGATGCCCAGCCATTGCCCGCGCACGCCACGATTCTCGGTGCGGCCGCGTGAGCGGCGGCAGCGGCGGCGGCAAGGCCCGCCAGGGTCGGCTCGCAATCAACCGGCTGCGGCTCCGGCTGGCCCGGCTGACCGCCGCCGGAGAGCCGGTCGGAGACACGATCGACCGGTTCTTCGCCCGGCACGAGTTCCCCATCGTGGAGGGCGTGCGGGTCACCTTCGCCGTCCGGGTCGATGTGGCCGAGGGCGTCTGGCTGCGGCACCGCGTGGTCGGACTGCCCGGTGACCTGAGGCTGCGGCGGGTGCCGGGGACCGATCTCTGGTACGTCGTCGTGGAGATCCCGCCCGACTCGCGGGTGGAGTACCAGTTCGAGCGGCGTATCCCGTCTTCTCGGGGGGTTGACGGGGGGTCGTCCCCCCTTACCGACGACGACGGGCGGTGGGAGCGGTTCAACGACCCGGCCAACCCGCGGGTCGCCCGCAGCCCGGTCGGCGACTCCTCCATCTGCTTCAGCGAGGGCTACCGGGTTCCGGACTGGGCCCTTTTCGACCCTGATGCCCGGCCGGGTGAGCTGGTCGAGTGGACGGTGCCCAGCCAGGCGCAGCGCCGGGACAACCGGGTGACGGTCTACCTGCCGGCGCGCTACTCACCGAATGCGCGGTATCCGCTGCTGATCGTGCACGACGGCGGCGACTTCCTCGAGTACGCGGCGATGAAGACGGTGCTGGACAACCTGATCCACCGCCTGGACATGGCGGCCACCGTGGTGGCCTTCACCTACCCCGGCGAGCGGCTGACCGAGTATCCCAACTCGGCCGCGCACGCCCGCTGGATCACCGGCGAGCTGCTGCCGGAGCTGGAGCAGCGGCTGTCGCTGGCCGGGCAGCCGGCGGGCCGGGCCCTGATGGGGTCGAGCTTCGGGGCGGTGGCGTCGCTGTCGGTGGCCCGGCGGTATCCCGAGACGTTCGGGTCGCTGCTGCTGCAGTCGGGCTCGTTCGTGTTCACCGACATCGGCGCCGACCACGGCGAGGGGCCGAGCTTCGACCCGGTGGTGAAGTTCATGAACCGCTACCGGGAGCGGCCGGTGCGGGTGGCCGACCGCCTGTTCATCTCCTGCGGGGTGTACGAGGACCTGATCGTGTCGAACCGGTCGATGCTGCCGGTGTTCACCGACACCGGGATGGAGGTCAACTACGTCGAGTCCCGGGACGGCCACAACTGGGAGTCCTGGCGCGACCGGCTCCGGGACGGACTCAGCTGGATCTTCCCCGGCGAGCAGCTCTTCGTCTACGAGTGAGGATGGCTACCGTGACCGACGACCTGACGGCCGGCCCGCTGACCCTTGGCGACGTCCCTGCTCTGCTGGCGATGTTCCACCGCTACGACCGGCGCTACTTCGGCGAGCCGCTGATGGACGCCGACGACCTGGAGTCGGACCTGGCGGTGCCCGACCTCGACCTGACCGCGGACACGCTCGGTCTGCGGACCGATGACGACACCCTTGTCGCCGGCGGGTTCCTGACCCCGCGCGGGCAGCTGGAGGCGCAGTTCGCCGAGGGCTGGGACACACCGGAGCTGTTGGCCCGGCTGGTCGACTTCGGCGAGAACCGGGCCCGCCAGCGCGGCCTCGACGCCGTGTTCCGGTTCCTCGCCGAGGCCGACAACGAAGGCGCGGCCTGGCTGCGAGGCCGCGGCTACCGACCGGCCTATACGGCGTGGATCCTTCGCCTCGACCCCAGCACGCCGATCAGAGGCCGGGAGCTGCCGCCGGGATACGCAGTCCGCCCGTTCACACTCGACGACACCGAGGCGACCTTCACCGTGATCCGGGACGCCTTCGGCGAGTGGGACACCGCGCCGGATCGCAGCTTCGAGAGCTGGCGAGTGCGCACCCTCGACCGGCCCAACGTCGACCACTCCGCATTCCGGGTGGCCACCTACCAGGGGAAGGTGGTCGGCGCGTCGATCGTGTTCGACTCCGCCGATGAGGCCTGGGTCGCCGAGCTCGCGGTGGCCAAGCGGCACCGCGGACAGGGGATAGCCCAACAGTTGCTGGCCGACACCTACGCCGCCGCCCGGGACCGCGGTCTCTCGTACGCGGGGCTGAGCACCGACACCCGGACCGGCGCCCTGGACCTCTACCAGCGCCTGGGCATGCGGGTGCTGTTCACCCTGAACAACTACAACCTCGCGCTCAGCGATTGACCCTTCTCGTCGGGAGGGACCGACGATTCGCGCCGGCCGCCTACGCCGACTATCCTGGCCCGTTGGTGCCCTCAGC
>DATHBQ010000235.1:0-3069 GCA_035296105.1 Propionibacteriaceae bacterium
CAGGTCGTCGTCCGGACTCGGGTGTCCGCGGCCAACAGCGGGCTGTTCGTCGACGTGAACTACCGCTGGTGGCTGACTGACGACCTCGGGCTGCGGGTCGAGGTGACGCCGTCCCCCGGCTGGGACTGCACCTGGCCCCGGGTCGGCGTACGCCTGGATCTGCCGGGCAGCCTGACCCGGGCGAGCTGGTTCGGCACCGGGCCGGCCGAGTCCTACCCGGACACCCGGCGAGCGGCTCGGGTCGGCCGGTTCGATGCGGCCATCGACGACCTGGTGGTCGACTACTCACGGCCCCAGGAGAGCGGGCACCGAGCCGACCTGCGCGAGCTGGCCGTGGCCGACGGGGACGGCGTACGGCTCCGGGTCCGCACCGGCGTGGACACCGCCGGTCACCGTCCCGGGTTCACGCTGCGGCGACACACCCAGCAGCAGGTCGCCGCGGCCCCGCACCCGTACCAGCTTCCGGCCAGCGAGCAGGTCTATCTGTGGCTGGACGACGCCGTGCACGGTGTCGGCTCGCGGGCCTGTGGCGTGGACGTGCTGCCGGAGCACGCGCTCTGGCCGAGCGCGCGGTCGTTCAGCGTCTGGTTCCCGGCACCGTGATGCGCCCAGAGCCCTTCAGCCGGCGTCGTAGAAGGCCTTGGCCAGGTAGTCGTTGAGGGCCTTCTCCGAGACCCGAAAGCTGCGGCCGAACTGCACGGCCTCCAGCTGGCCGGCGTGGATGAGCCGGTACACGCTCATCTTGGACAGCCGAACGATCGCGGCCACCTCGGCCACCGTCAGGAACTTGCCGCCCGGCAGGTTCGCCCCGAGGGGGGTAACTCCTGCGGGTGCGGCCTGCGTGTTCGCAGACTCCTCAGTCATGTTGTGACACCCATTCCCGCACCTCGTCGCGCCGGCTTCCCCTCCGGCAACCCGGGTACTGGTGTGAGAGTAGTGGCAAACGATGCTGCTGGTACAGCGGATGTTCGAATTTATCGACGCCCGGCCAGGGCACTGCTACAGCTCGGGATCGAGCCCCAGCTCGGGGAACACCGCCCGCCGGGTGGCCAGGATCGCCTGGTCCAGCCGGCTCTCCGGGGTGAAGCCGTCCTCGAAGGGCTCGAAGGTGACGTCGACGCCGTCGGTCATCGTGGTCGGCGCCCCCTTCCCCATCTCGGCCCGCCAGGCCTCGGGCACCCGGGTCCGCGGGTCCAGGGGTTCGCCAGCGACGATGCTCAGCAGGTGGGTCCAGGCCCGGGGGACGACGTTGGTCACCGCGTACCCACCCCCACCCGTGGATACCCAGCGGCCCTCGCAGAGCTCGTCGGCGAGGTCGGCCAGGGCCAGGTAGGAGGCGCGCTGGCCGTCCAGGCTGAGGTCGAGGTCGGCGAGCGGGTCGTGGCGGTGCGAGTCGCAGCCGTGCTGGGTGACCAGCACCTGCGGCTGGTGGGCTCGCAGCACGTCCGGCACCACGGCGTGGAAGGCGCGCAGCCAGCCGGCGTCGGAGGTGCCGGGCGGCAGTGCGATGTTGACCGACCGGCCTTCAGCACCGCGGTCCCCGGTCTCGTACGCGTACCCAGTCCCGGGGAACAGGCAGACCGGCGTCTCGTGCATGCTGACCGTCATCACCCGCGGGTCGTCGTAGAAGATCGCCTGGACGCCGTCACCGTGATGCACGTCGACGTCGACGTACCCCACCCGCTCACAGCCGGAGTTCAGCAGCCAGCGGATGGCGACCGCGATGTCGTTGTAGACGCAGAAGCCGCTGGTCCGGGAGGGCATGGCGTGGTGCAGCCCACCGCTGATGTTGCTGGCCCGGGTGACCTCGCCACCCCAGACCCGGCGGGCGGCCTCGGCGCTCGCCATGGCCACCGCGGCCGCGATCTCGTGCATCCCGGGGAAGACTGGGTTGTCACTGGTGCCCAGCCCGTACGCGGGGTCAGGCTCGCCCTGGCGTACGGCGGCGATGTAATCGGGCGTATGCACCGTCTGCAACAGGTCGAGGTCCACCGGCGGCGGCGGAACGATCTTGAGCCGGTCCAGCACCCCGAGCTGATCGGCCAAGGAGATCGTGTTGGTGACGCGACCGGGCGCCATCGGATGGTTCGCGCCGAAGTCGTAGCGGGTCAGCTCCTCGCCGTGGACCAGCAGGCCGGTCATCTCCGTACGCCTGCCGGCGGTTCGGCCGTACGGGCGGCGGCCGCCAGCTCGCGGCTGCGATCCCGGGCCGCCTCCATTGCGCCCAGGAACGCCGCACGAACCTTGTGGTCCTCGAGCTGCCGGACCGCCGCCGCTGTGGTGCCGCCCGGGGAGGTCACCCGCTCGCGCAGCACCGTCGGGTGCTCGCCGGTTTCCCGCAGCAGCTTGGCCGAGCCCAGCATGGTCTGCACCACCAGCTGGGTCGAGATGTCGCGGGGCAGGCCGAGATGCACCCCCGCTTCGATCATCGCCTCGACGACGAAGAACAGGTACGCCGGACCCGACCCGGAGATGGCCGTCACCGCGTCCTGGTAGCGCTCCGGCACCGTAACCACCCGGCCGGTGGCCGACAGGATCTCGGTTACCCGGTCCAGATGGGCCTGCTCGGAGTGGGCGCCGGCGGAGATCGCCGCCATCCCCTCGTCCACCTGGGCCGGGGTGTTGGGCATCACCCGGACCACCGCGACCCCATCGGGCAACCGGGCCTCGATCGAGGCCGTGTCCACCCCGGCGGCCAGGGAGACCACCAGGGTGTCCGGCTTCAACGAGTCGCGGATCTCGTCCAGCAGGGTGGCCATGTCCTGTGGCTTGACCACCAGGATCACCGTGTCGGCCTCGGCCACGGCCTCGTCGTTCTCGGCCATGGTCACGCCGTAGCGGGCGACCAGCTCGGTGTGCCGCTCGGGACGCCGGTCGGTGGCCACGATCTGGTCAGCGGTCCAGCCCGACCGCAGCAGCCCGGACAGCAGGGTCTCGCCCATCACGCCGGCGCCGAGGATGGCCAGCCGGCGGCCGTTGCTCACCGCCCGCCGGCCTGTCCGGACGGGGCCAACTGGCGGACGCCCGTGTGCGCTCGGCCCGCCGCGGGGGGTTCAAGGGGGGTCGCCC
>DATHBQ010000236.1:0-3167 GCA_035296105.1 Propionibacteriaceae bacterium
GGGCGTGAAGCTCGTCACCGCGATCGTCAAGCCGTTCAAGCTCGACGACGTCAAGAACGCCCTCGAGCTGATCGGCATCGCCGGGCTCACCGTCAGCGAGGTCCAGGGCTTCGGCCGTCAGCGGGGCCACACCGAGGTCTACCGGGGAGCGGAGTACACCGTCGATCTGGTGCCCAAGGTGAGACTTGAGGTGCTCGTGGACGACGACGATGCCAAAGACATCATCGACATCCTGGTGAAGAGCGCTCGGACCGGCCGCATCGGTGACGGCAAGGTCTGGTCGGTTCCGGTGGACGACATCGTTCGCGTACGAACCGGGGAGCGCGGGCTGGACGCGCTCTGAAGCGTGACCTAACCAGCGAGCGCCTCAACGTCGCGATCCGGTCCGGGTGGGAAACCACCGCAGGGCCGGATCGTCGGCGTTTGGTCACCGAGTGCGCCGAGTCGGCCCTGGTCGAGCTGTACGCGGCAGCCGGAGCTCCGGCCGGCGGCGTGGCCCTCGCCGCCGTGGGCAGCCTGGCCCGGCGCGAGCTCGGACCACGCTCGGACCTGGACCTGGTGCTGCTCCACGACGGCCTGAACCGACCCGCCGTAGACGAGCTGGCCAACCGGCTGTGGTACCCGCTGTGGGACGCCCGGGTGCGGATCGACCATTCCGTGCGGACGCCGGCCGAGTGTGCGGAGGTGGCCGGTCAGGAGCTGAGTGCCGGTGTCGGCCTGCTCGACCTGCGACTGATCGCCGGAGACGCGGGTCTGGTCACCGGCGCCCGCACCGCGCTGCTCGACGCCTGGCGCGGCAACGCCCGCCGCCGGCTGCCGGAGCTGGTGGAGGCCCTCGGCGAGCGATGGCAGCAGTTCGGCGACGCGGCATACCTGCTGGAGCCGGACCTCAAGGAGGCCCGGGGTGGGCTCCGCGACATGGCGTCTCTGCGGGCGCTGGCCGCAACCTGGCTGACCGACCTGCCGCACTCCGGCGTACGGGAGCCGTACGAGCGGCTGCTGGACGTCCGGGACGCGCTGCACCTGGCCTCGGGCCGGGCTGCGGACCGGCTGCTGCTGGAGCAGATAGATCCGGTCGCCTCGCGGCTCGGCTACGACGAGCCGGACGAGCTGCGGCGGGAGGTGTCTCTGGCCGCCCGGTGGATCGGGCACGCGGTCGACCTGACCTTACGCGGGGCGCAGGGCGCGCTGCCGCAACGCCGGCTGCTGGGCTTCCGCCGTCGAGAGCGGATGCCCGAGTACGTCGAGGCGGACCACGGGCTGATCATCCACGGCACCGAGGTCGCGCTGGGTCGGCGGGCGAGCGTGAGCGATCCGCTGACCGGGCTGCGCGCCGGGGCGCTGGCCGCCTCGCGGGAGCTGATCCTCTCCCCGGTGACGGCGGACAACCTCGGGCGACGGGCCCCGGAGCTGCCGACACCATGGCCCTCCCCGGCGCGGGAGGCGCTGCTGGAGATGCTGTCCAGCGGCCGTGGGCTGCTACCGGTGTGGGAGGCGCTGGACCTGGCCGGCTGCATCGTCCGCTGGATCCCGAGCTGGGCTGCGATCCGCGCCAGGCCGCAGCACAACCCCGTGCATCGATTCACCGTCGACCGGCACACCGTGCAGACGGCGGTCGAGGCCCAGCGACACCTGAGCCAGGTGGAGCGGCCGGACCTCCTGCTGCTCAGCGCGCTGTTCCACGACATCGGAAAGCTGCCGGGAGCCGGCCGCCGGCATCCCGAGGTCGGAGCACCCATCGCCCGGGAGGCGGTCCTGGCCATGGGGCTGTCCCAGCCCGACGCCGACCTGGTCGAGCACCTGGTGCGCGAGCACCTGACCCTGGCGATCCTGGCCACGAAGCGGGACCATGCCGACCCTCGCACCCAGGACGCGCTGGTCGGGGCCGTGCAGGGGCGCGCCGACGTGCTGGCCCTGCTCCGCTTCCTCACCGAGGCGGACGGGCGGGCAGCGGGGCCGGCTGCATGGTCACCCTGGCGAGCCCAGCTGATCAACGGGCTGGCCGACCAGGTCGAGAGCCTGCTGGTCGACGCCGATCCGCAGGCCGACAGGACCACGAACCTGGTGGACGTGGGCCTGGCTCGCTCCGTCCGGCTGGATGGGAAGCCGCGGGTCCGGACCGAGTCCCAGCCGGGTGGCGTGCAGCTGGTCATCGCCGCCCGCGACCGGCTGGGACTGTTCGGCGACACCGCTGGTCTGCTGGCCGCGCACTCCGTGGGCATCCGCTCGGCGGTGCTGCACACGGTGCAAGGGGTGGCGGTCAACATCTGGCGGGTGGACAAAGTCAAGCCCGGCGACCTGCCGGACCCCGCGTTCCTGAGCAAGGAGCTGGAACGGCTCGAGTCCGGTGACCAGAGCATGCTCACGGCGGTGCAACGGCGGGAGGCCCGGGCGCGGGCGAAGAGCCAGCCGGCTCAGCCTTACGTCGAGCTGGTGCCGGACGCCAGCGAGGGTGCCGCCGTGGTCGAGGTGCGAACGGCCGACCGAGCCGGCCTGCTGTACGCCCTGGGCCAAGCCTTGGCCGCGCAGCGTCTGTCCATCCGGTCGGCGCACATCAGCACTCTGGCCGGGCAGGCGATCGACACCTTCTACGTCACCGAGTCCGACGGCCGTCGGCCCGACTCGGCCCGGGCCCGGCTCGCCGTGGACACCTTGGCCGCCTCCGCCGGCTCCGGGCCTCCGGGCGATGTGCCCTGAGCTTGTCGAAGGGACTACGACGGGCTCAGGCCCCTTACACTTGCGGGCCGCCGACGGCCGGGACTGAGGGGAGGACCAGCTCAGCCGTCGGCAGCGTCGGCGATCAGCTCGTCCACCTCGGCCGAGGTGGGCGGCTGGGCGCCTTGGCGCGAGCAGTTGATCGACGCGGCGGCGGCCGCCCGGTGCAGCGACGACTCCAGGTCCTGGCCCAGCCGGATCCGGGCATCGAGGAACCCGGCCATGAAGGTGTCGCCGGCCCCCACGGTGTCGATCACCTTTGTCGGATAGCCGGGCACCCGCGTCGTCTTGCCCCCCGGCTCGACCGTCACACCCCCGCCCGGTCCGAGCGTGATCACGGCGAGGCCGAGGCCGTACTGCTCCACCCAGCTTCCGGCCAGCTTCACCGGATCTGAGATCCCCTGCGCCGCGGCCCGGACGGCCGGCGCCTCGGCCAGGAAGCTGATGTCGGC
>DATHBQ010000237.1:0-4405 GCA_035296105.1 Propionibacteriaceae bacterium
AGACCCTTGTCGCTCGGGGTCAGGTGGGTGAGATCCGAGGCGCTGCCGATGCCTACGAGCCCGCGCCGCGGCAGGATCAGCCCGGTCCGGAGAAGGACGAGGACCGGCGTGGAGAAGGAAGGTAGGACATGACCACCACCGCCCTGCGGACCGCGAACACCACCGAGGAGGTCGCGACCCCAGCCCGCCAGCTGGGCACCATCTCCTGGAAGTGGATGGTCACCACCGACCACAAGGTGATCGGCAACCTCTACTTCATCTCGTCGATGATGTTCTTCTTCTTCGGCGGGATCCTGGCGCTCGGCATCCGCGCGGAGCTCGCGTGGCCCGGGATGGACTACCTCTCCTACGAGGTCTACAACCAGTTCTTCACCATGCACGGCGCGATCATGCTGCTGCTGTTCGCCACGCCGCTGTTCGCCGGCTTCGCCAACGCGATCATGCCGCTGCAGATCGGCTCCCCGGACGTCGCGTTCCCGCGGCTCAACATGATCTCCTACTGGCTGTACCTGTTCGGCGGGCTGATCTCGGTGTCCGGGTTCCTCAGTCCGTCCGGTCCGCCCAGCTTCGGCTGGTACGCGTACGTCCCGCTCAGCAACGGGATCCACTCGCCCGGCATCGGCGGTGACCTGTGGATCATGGGCCTCTACATGGCGGGTCTGGGCACCATCCTGGGCGCGGTCAACTTCGTCACCACGATCATCTGCATGCGGGCCCCCGGGATGACCATGTTCCGGATGCCTATCTTCACCTGGAACATCCTGGTCACCTCGCTGCTGGTGCTGATCGCCTTCCCGATCTTCGCCGCGGCGCTGCTGGTGCTGGAGTCGGACCGCATCCTGGGTTCGCACGTCTTCGACCCGAACGTCGGCGGCCCGATCCTGTGGCAGCACCTGTTCTGGTTCTTCGGCCACCCCGAGGTCTACATCATCGCGCTGCCGTTCTTCGGCATCATCACCGAGATCCTGCCGGTGTTCAGCCGCAAGCCGATCTTCGGCTACGTCGGCCTGGTCGGGGCGACGCTGCTGATCGCCGCCCTGTCGGTCGCGGTGTGGGCGCACCACATGTACGTCACCGGGGCGGTCAACCTGCCGTTCTTCGCCTTCACCACGTTCCTGATCGCCGTCCCCACCGGCGTGAAGTTCTTCAACTGGATAGGCACGATGTGGGGCGGCAACATAGCCATGCGAACACCCATGCTCTGGGCCATCGGGTTCCTGGTGACGTTCCTGCTCGGCGGGCTCACCGGAGTCGTGCTGGCCAGTCCGCCGCTAGACTTCCACCTCAACGACACCTACTTCGTCGTCGCGCACTTCCACTACGTGGTCTTCGGCACCGTGGTGTTCGCGATGTTCGCCGGCTTCTACTTCTGGTGGCCCAAGCTCACCGGACGGATGCTGGACGAGGTGCTGGGCAAGATCCACTTCTGGCTGCTGTTCATCGGCTTCCACACCACCTTCCTGGTGCAGCACTGGCTCGGTGTGGAGGGCATGCCCCGGCGCTACGCCGACTACCTGCCCAACGAGGGCTTCACCGTGCTGAACCAGGTCTCCTCGGCCGGGGCGTTCCTGCTCGGTGCGTCGACGCTGGTCTTCCTGTGGAACGTGTGGGTCTCGCGCAACAGCCCGAAGGTCAACACCGACGACCCCTGGGGCTGGGGCCGCTCCCTGGAGTGGGCGACCTCGTGCCCGCCGCCGCGGCACAACTTCACCTCGATCCCGCGGATCCGTTCGGAGTCCCCGGCCTTCGATCTGCACCATCCCGAGGTGGCGCTGGCCGAGTACGGCCAGTCCGGGTCGGGGGTCGACGGTGAGTTCGACGACACCACGGTGGACTCCGCCGAGGACACCGGCCGGGTCGACGAGCTGGTCGACCGCGTACGCGGCACGTCCGACGATCCGACCGTCGCGCACGAGGAGAACCGGCCGAGCCAGTCGCCGGAGACCAAGGAGGGTCAGCAGTGAAGGCCGAAGCGTGGATGTTCGGCGGGCTGACCATCTTCTTCGCCCTGGTGACCCCGGTGTACTGGTTCATGAGCGAGGACCCGACCGGGACCACGGCGCTGATCCTGTCCTTCTTCCTGGTGCTGATGATCGCGGCGTACCTGGGCCTGGTCGCCCGGCGGATCGACCCGCGGCCGGAGGACAAGAAGGAAGGAGAGATCGCCGAGGGCGCCGGTGAGCTCGGGTTCTTCCCGCCGCAGAGCAAGTGGCCGCTGTTCGTCTCCCTGACCTTCATCCTGGTGGTTCTGGGCCCGGTCTTCGGCTGGTGGCTGACGCTGGTGGGCTTCGGCTTCGGTGCTTTCACCCTCACCGGCCTGGTCTACGAGTACTACCGCGGAGACCACGCGCACTGACCGTGCTCCTCGCTTAGTCGGTGCTGCGCGAACACCCGCGTCGCAACTGTCGCGCTCGCAGGCTCGCGCTCCCGCCAGACCCATCCACGCTCCGCGAGCGCCCCGCGCAACACCGACTGCGCTCGTCTCCGGCCCGAGGGGATTAGCCTTGCGGCATGTGCCGCAACATCCGTCCGTTGAACAACTTCGAGCCGCCGGCGACCAGCGCCGAGGTGCACGACGCGGCCCTGCAGTACGTGCGCAAGATCGCCGGCACCTCGAAGCCGTCGAAGGCCAACGAGGAAGCCTTCCACCGCGCGGTCCACGAGATCGCGCACGCCACCGAGCACCTGCTGGAGAGCCTGATCTCCGTCGCGCCACCGAAGAACCGGGAGGAGGAGGCCGCCAAGGCCCGGGCGCGCTCGGCGAAGCGCTTCGCCACCGCCTGATGGCCGAGTTGCTACGGTACTCGGCATTCACGCTCGGCGGTGAGGGCGGCAACCCGGCCGGGGTGGTGCTGGACGCCGACGACCTCGACGACGCCGAGATGCAGCGCATCGCCGCCGACGTCGGCTACTCCGAGACCGCGTTCCTTCGCGCGCGGGACGACGAGCCCAACGTCTACGACGTGCGGTACTTCGCGCCCGAGCAGGAAGTCCCGTTCTGCGGTCACGCCACCATCGCCGCGGCGGTCGCCCTGGCGGAGCGGGAGCCGGCCGCCGAGATGATCTTCCACACGCCGGCCGGGCTGGTCACGGTCAATACCCAGGAGTCCAGCGCGGGGGTGGTCGCCGAGCTCACCAGTGTCGCGCCGCGGGTCAGCGAGCCGCCCGAGGGACTGGTGGAGGCCTGCCTGGAGGCGCTGCACTGGGCGCCCGAGGACCTCGATCCGAGCTACCCGCCGATGCTGGCCAACGCCGGGGCCGAGCACCTGATCCTCGTCGTGCGCAGCCACGAACGGCTGCTCGACCTCGACTACGACTTCGATGCCCTGGCGGCCCTCATGGCCGAGCACGGGCTGGTCACCTGTGCGCTCATCTGGCCGAGGTCGCGCAAGAAGTACTTCGCACGGAACCCGTTCCCCAGTGGGGGAGTCGTGGAGGACCCGGCGACGGGAGCCGCGGCGGCCGCCTTCGGCGGCTACCTGCGCGAGCTGGGGAAGATCGGCCACACCGCGTCGTTCACCATCCGGCAGGGCGCGGAGATCGGCCGGCCGAGCCAGATCGAGGTCAGCGTGATCGAGGGCGAGCCGGGCGTCCGCCTGCGCGGCCTGGCCAACCAACTCGACTAGGCCGACTCGCGCCCGGGTCGGTCGCTGGAGCTTCTGTCCTCCTCCCGCACTCGAACGGCATCTCCCGAAGGCTGGTGATGCGATCGGCCGATCTCGATTGGTCGTCCAGACAAACCGCGCACCCTCCCTACCCGACGCTCGTCGGCGTTACGACGGGACTGACCAGGCGCGAACCGACTCACCAGGAACTGTGTAGCGGCCGGCCCTCGTCGTATCCGGAGTTGGACTGGATACCGACCACGGCGTAGCTGTGGAACTCCTCCAGGTTGCTCGCGCCGGCGTAGGTGCAGCTGCTCCGTACGCCGGCCACGATCGAGTCGATCAGGTCCTCGACGCTCGGCCGATCCGGGTCGAGATACATCCGGCCGGTGGAGATGCCCTCCTCGAACAGCGCCGCCCGGGCCCGGTCGAACCCGCTGGCGTCCTTGGTCCGCAACCGCACTGCCCGGGCCGACGCCATGCCGTACGACTCCTTGTACGCCCGGCCCTGTGCGTCGGTCATCAGGTTGCCGGTGCTCTCGTACGTCCCGGCGAACCAGGAGCCGATCATCACGCTGCCGGCCCCGGCCGCCAGGGCCAGAGCCACGTCCCGCGGATACCGGACGCCGCCGTCGGCCCAGATCGCCTTCCCCACCGCCCGGGCTGCGGCGGCGCACTCCAGCACGGCGCTGAACTGCGGCCGGCCGACGCCGGTCATCATCCGGGTCGTGCACATCGCCCCGGGGCCCACGCCGACCTTCAGCACGTCGGCACCGGCATCGACGAGGTCGGTCACCCCG
>DATHBQ010000238.1:0-7188 GCA_035296105.1 Propionibacteriaceae bacterium
TAGATCTGCTGCTTGGTCCCGACGTCGATGCCCCGGGTCGGGTCGAACAGGAGCAGGGTCGAGAAGCCGCTGGCCAGCCAGCGGGCGATGGTGAGCTTCTGCTGGTTGCCGCCGGACAACCGCTTGGCCTGCGCCGCAGCGCGGGTGTCGATCGAGAGCCGCGAGACGGCCCCGTCGACCACTCGGCGCTCCTGCCGAGGGTTGAGGAACCCCCACGAGCGGACCCGGTTGTAGAGCGGCGCGGCGATGTTCTCCCGGATCGGGCGCTGCGGCAGCAACGCCAGCAGCCGATCGCTCGGCACCAGCACGATGCCGCGGCGGATGGCGTCGAAGGGATGACGGCTGCGCAGCGGGGTTCCGTTGACGATCAGCTCGCCGGCGTCGGGCCGCCGGTTCCCGCACAGCGTGTCGAACAGCAGGTCCTGGCCCTGGCCCTCGAGCGCAACGACGCCCAGGACCTCGCCGTCCCGGACCGCCAGCGAGACGTCCTCCAGCGCGCGACCGACCGCGAGCTCGCGGGCCTCGAGCCGGGGCGTCCCGTCGGTGCCGGTCGACGGGGCCCGGGCTTGAGCGGCCGCGACCGCCGCCGCGGCCTCGCCGAGCATCGCCCGGACGATCTGCGCCTCACCGCCCTCCGCTGGGTTGAACGAGGCGACCTCGCGACCGTCGCGGAGCACGGTGCACATGTCGCAGTGGGCCCGCACCTCGGCCAGCCGGTGGGTGATGAACAGGACCGACCGCCCCCGCTCCCGCCAGCGCCGCATCACCGCGAAAACCACCGCCGACAGGTCCGGCGGCAGAGCGGCGGTGATCTCGTCGAGCAGCAGCACCAGCGGGTCGAACGAGACGGCCCGGGCCAGGTCGATCATCCGCAGGAACGGCAACGGGATGTCGCGGACCTGCTCGTCGAGGTCGAGCCCGGCCAGGCCCATCTGCTCC
Organism: Propionibacteriaceae bacterium; assembly: GCA_035296105.1. Taxonomy (GTDB): domain Bacteria; phylum Actinomycetota; class Actinomycetes; order Propionibacteriales; family Propionibacteriaceae; genus Microlunatus. Next base: position 940 of record DATHBQ010000238.1, read on the forward strand.
AGCTCGGCATCCACGGCGCCGACATCGGCACCGGTCAGGCGCAGGTTCTCGCGCACGGTCAGGTCGGCGACCAGCGCCGGATCCTGGAACACCGGCGCCAACCCGTGCCGACGGGCGTCGGCCGGGCTGGACAGCGTGACGGGGTGCCCGTCGACCCGGATCTCGCCGGCGTCCGGCCGGACGACGCCCGTGAGAATCTTCACCAGCGTCGACTTCCCCGCGCCGTTGGCGCCCAGCAAGGCATGGGCCTCGCCGGGAGCCACGGACAGCTGCACCGAGCGCAGCGCGACGACCGGGCCGAACGACTTGGCGATGGTCGTGGTCTGCAGCAGCGCCTCCCGAGCCCCCGCGGACGCGACCGCTTCCGTCACGCGGTCACTCGCCGGGCCCCTTGCAGGCAAAGAGCTGCTCCGGGGTGTAAGTGGTGTAGGGCTTCACCTCCACGGCCGCACTGTAGTTCGCGTCGCGGTCGGGGAAGTTGTTCTTCTCCAAGGTCGCCTTGCTCTCCTCGGCGTCCCAGACCTCGGGGGTCAGCAGGGTCTGCTGCGGCGGGTTCTTCCCCTCCAGGGCGTCGAGGGCGATTGCCGTGCCGACGCCGCCGATAACGGCCGGGTTGGTCACCGCCGCGCCCGGGTTGCCCTTGAGCAGTTGGGCGATGAACGCATTGGTGTCCGCGCCGACCACCGGCACCGGCTCCTTGCCGGCGGTAGCGAACGCGTTGACCACCGTGTAGTCGGTGCCCGAGGTCCAGACGCCGTCGTAGTCCGCCGCGGTCAGCTCCTGCACGGCGATGTCGCCGGCCTTGGTGAAGTCCCAGCCGGTGAAAGCGGTCTTGAGCTTGATGTCGGGGTACTTGTCCATGACCTCCATGAACCCGGTGTTGCGGTCGGTGTCAGCCGGGACACCGTCGATGCCGCGCAGATAGAGCACGTTGCCCTTGCCACCGAGCTTGTCCGCCAGCCACTGCGCCCCGAGCCGGCCGTACGCGACCTGGTCGTTGGTGGCCACCAACGCGCCCGGTGCGGTCACGGCCTGGTCGACCGCGACGACCTTGATGCCCCGGGAGTTGGCCTGCTCGATCACCGGGTTGAGCTTCTCCCGGTCCGAGGGGTTGACGATGATCGCGTTGGCGCCCTGGCTGATCAGGTTCTGCAGGTCCTGGATCTGCTCGGTCGGACCGCCGTTCTTGGAGATCGCGATCACCTTGCTGACCTTGCCGCTGGCCAGCGCCTGGGCCTTGACCGAGCAGATCATCTGCTCGCGCCACCCGTTCCCGGCCAGGGTGTTGCTCACACCGATGACGTAGTTCCCGCCGCCGCCGCTCTCCTCCGATGCCGGCTCGCCGGCGGCGCCGTCGCCTCCGCCGCCACAGGCGGCCAGCACCAGGGTGCTGACGGCCCCGGCGGCGATGGCCACCCATCCCCGACCTCGATTCATGCCGATTCTCCTCTCGTGTGGCCCGGCCTCCCTGCCGGACCGGTCCTGGGTGGGCGGTCCGCATGCCGGAGCGCCCGGGTCAGCCGCCGTGCGTGCTCGTCGTACGCGGCGTCGAACAGCCGACGCGACTGCTCGTCGCCGACAACGGTCGCGCTGGTCAGCACCGGCGGCATCGCGCCCCGGGCGACCAGCCGCTCGGCGGTCCGGACCTTGATCTCGTTGACCACCGCGACGCCGACCACGCTCGAGCCGGGGCCGACCGGGGTCTCCAGCCCGTCGATCCTCACCATGGCGTCGCCGACGACGGTCCCGAGATCTACGACGACGTCGGCATGGTCCAGCAGGCGGGTGCCCGAGGAGTGGGCGCTGTGCGAGGCCCGCGACTGCTCGACCGACGTAACCGCGACGACCGGCAGTCCCCGCCGCTGGGCGCCCTGGGCCATCTCGATCGGGTTGGCCGTCACCCCGCTGGAGCTGATCACCAGCATCACGTCCGGTGGCTGCAGGGAGAAGTTGGCCAGGATCACCTCGGCCAGGCCCTCGGTGCGCTCGATGAACATGGCCTGCCGTTGGCCGTTGGTGCCCACGACCTGGGTGTGGAAGGTCGTCGACAGCTCGACCAGCGGGTGGAAACCGGGGTAGGAGCCGTACCGCGGGAACATCTCCTCCACGGCCATCCGGCTGTGGCCGGTGCCGAACACGTGCACCAGGCCGTCGCCCGCGATCGCGTCGGCACACAGCGCCGCGGCCCTCTCGAGGGCGTCGTTCTGGGTGTCCAGCAGCCGGGTCAGCAACCCGATCGCCGAGCGGGTCCAGGCGCCCCCGGCCCCAGCTCCGGCCGTGTTCGGCACGAGCGTTCCCGTCACCGCCGCCCCGACCCGCCCAGGCACGGTTGTCTAGACATGTGCCGGACCCTAGTGTGATCGCATGACGGCGTCAAGGAAGGGTCCTCGGCTGCCGGGTAACGATTCGGGTGCGGCCGCCCCCCGGAATCCGCCGCCAGCCACCCGCCACGCCGAGATCGCCCGCTATATCCGAGGGCTGGCCGCCGCGGCGGTGCCCGGCGACGCCTTGCCCAGCGAGGCCGAGCTGTGCGAGCGGTTCGGGGTCAGCCGGATGACGGTGCGGCAGGCGCTGACCGAGCTCACCGCCGAGGGCCTGGTCGAGCGCCGCCGCGGCCAGGGCACCTTCGTCAGCGCCCCGCCGGTGCACCGCCGACCCGGGGTGTTCCTGTCGTTCTCCGAGGAGATGGGCCGCCGGGGCCTGCGGCCGTCCTCGCGGCTGGTGTCGGCCGCGCTGGACTGGCCGCGGCCGGACGAGGTGGCCGACCTCGCTCTCACGCCCGGCGAACAGGTGGTCAGGGTGGTGCGGGTCCGGCTCGCCGACGGCATCCCGATCGCGCTGGAGGACGCCGCCCTGGTGGCCCGCCTGGCCGGCGTGCTGGACGCCGACCTCGAGTCGGGCTCGCTGCACACCGAGCTCGGCCGGTTCGGCGTCGCGCCGGCTCGCGCCGTCGGCACCATCGCCGCCCGAATCGCCCGCGCCAGCGAGGTCGCCCAGCTCGACCTGACCCCAGGAGCGGCCCTGCTGGTGGAGCTGCGGCTGCTGTTCGACCAGAGCGACGCCGCGTTCGAGAGGACGGAGACCCGCTACGTCGCCGACCGGTACGTCATCGATGTGGTCCACACCCACCCCTAGCTCCGTTTCCCCTATCGACGTGTCAGCCGCTCAGCGAGCTCGCGCGAGTTGACCCGTCGGTGGACCCGTGGGTCAGACCGGCTGGAACCACAGGTCGATCGGTCTGGCGACCGGGCCCGGGTCGAACGGCAGCTCCACCCGCCGGCCCGCACCGGCCGACTGGTAGCCGGCGAGCAGCAGCTCCTGCGCGACCCGGCCGTCGGCGCCGGTCGCCTGCGGCTCCTCCAGGTCGCGGACACAGCGCGCGAAGTGCTCCATCTCCTGCGGAAAGCCGTAGTTCCACAGCTCCTCATACACCGGGTAGGTCCAGCCCGAGGTGGTCGGCGCCTTCTCCACGGCGTAGCCGTAGCCGCCCTCGCTGTAGGTTGGCAGCGCGTTGCCCATGTGCAGGTTGGCGTAGGTGACACCCTGGTCGCCGTACACCTCGATCCGGTCGTCCATCCCGCCGCGGCGGGCCCAGCTGTCCTCGACGTGGCCGACGGCGCCGCCCTCGAACTCCACAATCGCGAACGAATGGTCCTCGCCGCGCGTCCGGTCGCCGTGCACGTAGGTGCCCATGTGCGCGGTGATCGCCAAGGGCTTGGGCCGACCGAGGAACCAGTGGCAGAAGGCCAGCCCGTGGCAGCCCATGTCCATGAACACGCCGCCTCCGGAGCGCTCGACGTCCCAGAACCAGTCCGCGTGGGGGCCGAAGTGCATCTCGGACTGCTTGACCAGGTGCACCCGGCCGAAGGCGCCCTGGTCGGCCATCTCCTTGGCCTTGAGGTACTTCGGGGTGAAGAAGAGCTCCTCGGCGTAGAACAGGTGCACCCCGGCCCGGGCGCAGGCGTCGATCATGGCGTCGCACTCGCCCAGCGTCATGGCCATGGGCTTCTCGACCACGACGTGCTTGCCGGCCTCAGCCGCGGCCACCGTGATCGGGCAGTGCAGGTGGTTGGGCGCGGCGATAGTGATCATCTCGATCGACGGGTCGGCCAGCAGGTCGTGGTAGTCGCGGTAGGTGCGGCTCACCCCGTAGCGGCCGGCCAGCTCCTCGGCGTGGCCGGGGGTCGGCGAGCAGATCGCCGTCACCTCCGCCGCCGCGCCCATGGCAATCGAGGCGGCGTGAATGTCGGCCTCGAACTGCGACCCGATGATTCCGACCTTCACCGGATGGTCGACGTGGCGGTTCATGCGCTCTCCTCAGGGGTTGACGTGGGCGGACCGGTCCGGGCCGTGCGGTAGTACGCGGCGGTCCAGGCGGGCTGGTTGATGTCCAGCCCGGCGTCCCGGCCGAGCCGGGACGAGAGGGCGAGGGCCGCCGGGAACGACGTGATCGGGGTGACGAGGTCGCTCGCCGTCGGCGGCACGGGCAGTCGCAACGTCTGCGCACCGGTGGCGGCGCAGACCGCCTCGGTCTCGTCCACGTACGGGTCGGTGGCGGTGGGCACAGAGACGACCAGATGGCCGCGACGCAGGGCGTACATGCCGGAGGTCGCACCCTCCCGGGTCTCCATCCCCTCCGCCGGCACCCCGGCGACCTCTTTGAGCAGCAACGCCAGTTCCAGGGCGGCTGGCCAACCGCCGCCGGCCCCGAAGGCGACCGCGGCGGTTGGGACGTCGATCGGGTCCAGGCCGGTCGCCCATGCCCGGGCGTCGACCAACCCGCGGGCCACCAGATTGGGCAGCGCGTGCGCCTCGAGCCCCAGGCCCGTGCCGGCGACCTCCTGCCAGAGCAGCAGCAGAGACAGCACGTTGCCGACGTACGCCTGGGTGTGGGTGACCGCCCGCTGGGCCCGAAGCGGGACGACGAGGCAGGCGCCGGCCGTCCGAGCGAGCGTGGAGGTCGACACGGTGGTGAGCAGCACGTACGGGCGGGGCGGCCGGGGCCCACGCCCGTCCCGTTCCGCCGCCAACAAGGTGACGACGTCGCGCAGCTCCCCGCTGGACGACACCACGAGGAGCAGGTCCCCCGGTCGCCAGGTCAGCCGCCCGGCCGACAGTGCTCCCGCGGGCACCGCCACGACCTCCGGACCGGCCGGCCACTGCAGGGCCGCGGTCCACAGTGTGAGGGCGGCGTAGTAGGCGGCCCCGTTGCCGGTCACCACGATGCGACGGGCGCGTCCCATCAGCGTGACCACGTCGGCCGACCGGCCCGCGCCGGCGGCGACATCGGCGAGCACGTCGGCCAGCTCGGTGCAGTCCTGCTCCAGCTCCCCGGCCACAAAGGTACGCTATTGGTTTGACATTGGCGCGTCAACGGTTTGCTCGATACAGTGCCCCCGTGAGTGAGCCGGAACCGCTGGCCGGTGCCGGGCTCCGCAGCGCGCAGGTCGCCCGGTTGCTCGCCGGGCGGATCAGCTCCGGCCGGATCCCCTCGGGGGAGGCCTTGCCCCCGGAGCGCGAGCTCGCCGGCCAGCTCGGCGTCAGCCGGACCACCCTCCGCCGCGCACTGGCCGACCTGGCCGCCGCCGGGTTGGTGGAGCGGCATCAGGGCCGCGGCACCTTCGCCGCCGGCGACCGGCTCAGCGAGGAGGCCAATGCGCTGACCAGCCTGACCGAGCTGGGCGCGAGCCGGGGGCTGGTGGCCTCGGCGCGCGTGCTGGAGCTGCGCGTCACGGAGGCGGACGACGCGGACTCCGAGCGGTTCGGCATCGCCCCGGGCGCACCGGTCGTGCTGCTGCACCGGCTCCGGCGGCTCGACGGACTGCCCGTGTCACTCGACCGTACGCGGGTGCCGCGGGAGGCGCTGCCCGACCTCGGGACGCTCGACTTCCGCCGCGACTCCCTCTACGCCGCGCTCGACCAGGCCGGACGCGGCCCGGTCCGTGCCGACTACACGGTGGAGGCGGTGCCGGCCGACCCGGCGCAGGCCCGGCTGCTCGAGGTGGCGCCGGGCACGCCGCTGCTCCAGGCCAGCACGGTCAGCCGCGATGCAGCCGGCCGGGTCGTGGAGGCGGGCGAGACGCTGTACCGCGGTGACCGGTACCGGTTCCGCGCCCAGCTGGTCCGACACCGATGACCGGACGAGTCGCGCTCGCGGTCGACATCGGCGGGTCGTCACTGCGGGTGGCGCAGGCCGGCGGGATGGGGCCGGGCGCGGTGGCCCGTCGAGCGGTGTCGCGCGCGACGACC
>DATHBQ010000239.1:0-6538 GCA_035296105.1 Propionibacteriaceae bacterium
CGCGCAGGGCTGGGTCGGCGATCAGATAGTCGAGCTCCACGGCGCCGTCGGGAATCTTCACCAGAGCGCCGAGCTCGGCGACCTCCTCCGGGTAGTCCGCGATTCGAGCGCGCTGCAGCAGCCCGACCGGGCGGTCGTCGAGCAGCACGATCAAGTCCTCGCCGGGTTCCTCACCACGCACGCTCGGCCCGAAGTCCCGCTCGACGCCCTCCCGGGAGCTGTCGTGGTTCCACCACCGCGCCACCTGCGGCTCGCGCAGCCACTCGGCCAGCATCGGCAGGTCGGCGGCCGCCAGTGGCCGCCAGCTGATCACCCCGCTCACCGACGTCTCGTTCACCATCGCAGCATCCACGGTGCTAATCCCGGTCTGTCCGGGCCGTGAAGGCCTCCGTTGGCAGGTCGATCTCGTCACCGGCCAGGGCCTCGACGACGCGGGCGGCGACGTCCCTAGGATCGAGCCCGGGTGGCAGCTTGGGGGCCTTCCCGGCGATCGGCCGACCGGCCAGCCCGGTCTCGGTGTGGGGCGGGCGGATGTCGATGACCCGGATGTCGCGTCGGCGGGCCTCCAGGAGCGCGACCCGATCGAACGCGGTCAGCGCCGCCTTGCTGGCCGAGTAGGCCGCCATCCTCATGGTCGGCTGCTCGGCAACCACCGCGCTCAGGTTGGCCACGAACCCTCCCGCGCCCAGGCGGGGCAGCGCGGCCGCCACGATCCGGGCCGGAGCCAGGTAGTTGAGCAGCAGCAGCTCGTCGACGTCATCGTCGTCCAGCTCGCCCACGGCGCCGAAGGCCACCACGCCGGCGGCGTAGACCACCCCGGTCAGGCCGCTCAGAGCCTGCTCGGCCTCCGAGACGACCCGCTCGGCGGCCTCCGGCTCGCGTAGGTCGACCACGACCGGGTGCCCCTCGATCCCGGTCGCTCGCAGCCGGTCGATGCTGCGGGCGGACAGAGCCAACCGCGCTCCGCGGTCGGCGAGCAGGCGGCTGATCGCCTGGCCCAGCCCGCCCGAGGCGCCCACCACCAGGATCGAGGCGTCCTTCAGCTCGGTCATCGCTCCGGACTCCGCGCTCAGATCGGCAGCCGGCGGAACACCGGGCGCGGCACGTGACGCAGGCCCGACATGACCACCCGCATCGTGCCGGGCACCCAGATCAGCTCGCGCTTGTTCCCGACCCCTTCGACCACCGCATCGGCCACCTGGTCGGGCGAGACCGACAGCGGGGCCGCGTCCAGGCCCTCGGTCATCTTGGAGCGCACGAACCCGGGCCGGACCACCAGCACCCGTATGCCCGAGGGTCGCAGCGCCTCACCCAGGCCGAGGAAGAAGCCGTCGAACCCGGCCTTGGTCGAGCCGTAGACGAAGTTGGACCGGCGCACCCGCTCGCCGGCCACGCTGGACAGCGCCACGATCGCCCCATGCCCCTGGGCCCGCATCCGCCCGGCGAGCAGGACTCCGAGATGGACCGGCGCGGCGTAGTTGACCTCGGCCAGCTCGAGCGCGTACTCCGCGTCGGTCCAGGCCCGTTCCGGGTCGCCCAGCAGGCCGAAGGCGACGACCGCCACGTCGATGTCTCCGCCGGCGAAGGCCTTGTCGATCGTCGATGCGTGCGTGCTCGTGTCCCGGGCGTCGAGATCGACCTCGGTCACCGCGCAGCCGAGCGCGGTCAGCTCGGCCGCGGCCGACGTCCGCCGCTCGGTCGGGCGAGCGGCCAGCACGACCCGCAGTCCGCCCTGCCCGGCGTAGCGCCGGGCGACGGCCAGGGCGATGTCGGAGGTACCGCCGAGCAGCAGCAGTGACTGCGGCCGGCCCAGTGAGTTGATCATGGTGGTCAGCGGATCTCCAGTCGTCGAGCCAGGTCGGAGTGGAAGATACCGTCCGGATCGACCTCGCGGCGTACGGTCAGGAAATCGTCCAGCCGCGGGTACATCCTGCGGAACGCCTCGGCGCTCAGCCGGGAGTCCTTGGCCAGGTAGACCCGACCACCAGCGGAGATCACCTGTTCGTCCAGGGCGTCGCAGAGCCGGTCCAGCCCGTGCTCGATCGGCAGGTCGACCGTCAGTGTCCAGCCCGGCATCGGGAAGGAGAGCGGGGCCGGGTTGCCCGGACCGAACCGCTTGAGCACGTTGAGGCAGGACAGGTGCCCGGACTCCACGATCATGGTCACGCAGCGGCGGAAGACCTCGTCGGCATCGAACGGCACGACGAACTGGTACTGCAGGAACCCGTGCGGCCCGTACACCCGGTTCCACTCCGCGACGATGTCCAGCGGATGGAAGAACTGGGTGATGTTCTGCACCTCGCCGACCCGGTGCTTGGGTGCCTTGCGGTACCAGAACTCGCTGAACGCCTTCGCCGTGACCTGGTTGACCATCCGGTTCGGGAACACTTCCGGGATGGTCCCGAACGACGGCGCGACGAACCTCAGCGGGTCGCTGCGCCGCAGCTTGGGCGGCAGGTCGGACAGTCGGGCCTTGTTGCCGCGGGTGAGCACCGCTCGCCCGAGGTGCCTGCCCCGGGTCACCGCGTCGAACCAGGCCACCGAGTAGGTGTACGCGTCGTCGCCGGTCGACATCCGGCTCATCAGGTCGTCGAGGTCGGTGCAGCGGTCGGTGTCCACCCTGAAGTAGGCCGTCTCGGCGCGCTGCAGGGCGACCGTCGCCGTCAGCACGGCCCCCGTCAGGCCCATGCCACCGATGGTGGCCCAGAAGACCCGCTCGGTGTCCCCGTGCGGAGTCAGGGTCCGGACCTCGCCGTCGGCCATCAGCAGGTCCAGCGACACCACGTGATTGCCGAAGCTGCCCTCGGCGTGGTGGTTCTTGCCGTGGACGTCAGCCGCGATCGCGCCGCCGATGGTGACCTGCCGGGTGCCCGGCAGCACCGGCACCCACAAGCCGAACGGCAGCAGCGCGCGCATCAGGGCGTCCAGGCTGACCCCGGCCTGGACCGTCACCGTCGGCGGCTCGCTGAGGGCGTCCACGGACAGGATGCGGTTCATCTTGGTCAGGTCGAGGGTGGTCCCGCCGGCGTTCTGCGCCGCGTCGCCGTAGCTGCGGCCCAGACCACGGGCGACCACACCGCGCCGCGGCCGGGAGGTGCGCAGGGCCGAGACGGCGTCGGCGACCGAGTCGATCGCGGCCAGGTGCGTCATGGTGCCTGCGGTCCGGCCCCAGCCGTGCAGTTCGACCAGGGGCTGCGGGATCATCGGCTGCGCCTCCGGCCGGGAGGGCGCGATGGCCGGTACATCATCGGACCTGCTGCTCACCAGAACACCGCCACCGAGATCACCACGAGCCAGATCACTCCGATTCCCTGCAGGACATGGTCGTGCAGGACGACGTCCTCGGGCTCACCGGCGTTGCCGGCGTCGACCTCCAGCGCGTACTGCAGCAGACCCAAGGTAAAGGGCGCGATGGAGATGGCCGTCCAGGGGACGCCGAGCAGGTTGGGGTCAGCGGTGTTGCCGCGGTTCTCGAACGCCCACAGGCTGTAGGAGATGAGCACCATCACCGCGGCCAGCATCCAGGTGAACCGCAGGTAGGACTCGGAGTAGCGGGTGAGGGTGCGCCGGGTCCCGGCGTCGCCGCCGATCGCCTTCATCTCCGAGTAGCGCTTGCCGGCCACCATGAAAAACGAGCCGAACGCAGCCACGAGGAGAAACCACTGGCTCAGCGGGATCCCGGTCGCCACGCCACCCGCGATCGCCCGGAGCAGGAAGCCGCTGGCCACCACCGCCAGGTCGACGACCGGCAGGTGCTTGAGGAAGGTGGAGTAGAGCATCTGGATGGCGACGTAGACCAGCAGCGTGATGCCGAGCGGCACGGCGATGGCGAAGGCCAGCCCCAGGCCGGCCACCCCGGTGACGGCGGCGAGCGCCAGCGCCGTGGCGGGCTTGAGCTCGCCGGCCGCGATGGGTCGGAACCGCTTCCGCGGGTGGAGGCGGTCCTCCTCGACGTCGCGTACGTCGTTGACCAGGTAAACCGCCGCGCTGACCAGGCAGAACGCGACAAAGGCGAGCCCGACCCCGATGAGCACCGGCGTCTCGAGCAGGCGGCCGGCGGCCAGCGGGGCGGTGGCGACCAGGACGTTCTTGACCCACTGCTTGGGCCGCATGGCCCGGATGGCGGCGGGAACGCGAGAGGTTCGGGGAACGACCTCGGTGGACGTGGACATGAGACTCCTAGGCTATCGAGCACGCCGGCGACCGCCGATTCCGCGCACTACGGTGGACCCCGTGCGCGCGCCCGAACCTCGCCGGGTGGTGTGCGCGATGGTCATGGTCGCCGCGCTGGTCCTGGGCGGCTGCCGGAGCGGCGAGGAGCCGCCGGTGCCCCCACCGGCAACGGAAGCGCCGAACCCCACGTCCACCGCGGTGGCGGTGCCTAGGGACGGGGTCACGTTGCAGTCCCTCGGCTACCTCAACGGGCCGGTGGAGCAGTTCACACTGCCCCGGACCGCGCTGGTCTCGGCCGCGGTCGACCAGACCAACAACGTCACGGCCGTCCTCAGCTCGCCGCCGCCGCCCGACGTCGCGGCCTACCTGCGACGGACCCTGCCCGCCACCGGGTTCACCATCACCGCCGACGATCCGGAGGCGCTGGCCCTCACCTTCGCCGGGCACGGCTGGACCGGCAGCTTCACCGGGAGCAAGGCCACCTCGGCGATCCTGCTCCGGCCGGCCTGATTCGTGGGTGCCCCCGTCGTTTGTGCACTCTCGGTGCAATAGGAGCGAGACAGCCCGCCGAACGCCGCCATCTATGCACCTTCGGTGCGAAACGGAGGGCAGCGGAGGCGACCTGACCACCAATCTTGCTGGTATTGACCTATTCGTCCGGAGCGTGCCCGATAATTGCCGATCATGGTGGCGATCCACATCCGCGACGTCCCCGAAACGCTCCGGGACGAGCTCGCGGCACAGGCTCGGGCCGAAGGAAAGTCGCTGCAGCACTACCTGCTCGGTCTGCTCACGCGCGAGGCCGACGCCGGCCATCGCCAGCGCCTGCTTGCCGACTGGGCACGCGTACCGCTCGCCTCCGGCAGCAAGGGACTCGACGCGGCGGACTACATCCGCCAGCAGCGCGAGGAGTGGGAGCAGGAGATGACCCGCCGAATCCTCGCCCCGCGGGAGTAGCGGACTTACTCACAGGCCTTTCGCGGCCGCGGTGGGGAAGACTGGCGGCATGCCGAAGACCAAGAAATCGGGGGAGCCGATCACCGACGAGCTGCCGGCCACCCTGCAGCGCTCCGACGACAAGGCGCAGCGGACCTACGCCAAGACGCACGACTCCGCCCTGGAGACCTACGACGGCGACGAGCGGCGGGCCAACCAGACGGCCTTCGCGGCGCTCAAGCACACCCACGAGAAGGTCGGCGATCACTGGGAGCCGAAAGACGAGTACGGGCCGTCGGACGACCGAGCCGCCGGAAGTCTCGGTACCGACGCACCGACCGCCGGCGGCGTGGACGCCAACGCCTCGAAGAAGCATCTGTACGAGCTGGCCACCAAGCTCGAGATCAAGGGCCGGTCGTCGATGACCAAGGCCGAGCTCGTCGAGGCGCTGCAGCGGGCCAACAACCGGGAATCGGCGCGGGCGCTCCGCCGCGACCGGAACGGGTGACCACCACCGCCTGACCCAGGACCGGGCAGCCCTGCGCCGGGTGATGGGGCTAGTCGCGGGCCCGGATGCGAAGCGCTTCTGGCGTACTGCCGTCCTTGGTGGCGGTGACGAAGATCCGGTCACCGGCCTCGAGGTCCGCCGCGGTGGCGTCCTTGCCGTTCTTGCGGACCTTGGTCTGGGTGCCGATGGCGTAGCTGGCGGTGTAGCCGTCGGGGCTCTTGACCGTGATCGAGGTCGCGCTCGCCTTCTCGGCCGGCCCGCGCTGGAAGACGACGACGCGGTGCTGCTTCCCCCCGAGGGTGACCTCGCCGTGCAGGGCTCGGGCCATCAGGTGACGGTGCTTGCGGCCGTCCCGCGACGGCTCGGCCTTCTTGGTCGGCGTCGCGCTGGCGGTCGCCGCGGGCCTCGGGGCGGGATCCGACGGATCGGCGTAGGCGAGGCCGGCGCCGATTCCCCCGGCCAGGGCCATGGTGCTCACGCCGGCGATGATGATCTTCGCTGCGGTTCTCATGGGTCGAGTCTCGGCCGGCCTGCGGCGGTTCGACCGGCACGGGGCCGGTCCTTCAGCAACCCTTCAGCGCCGGCCGCCACAGGTCGGACCAGACCAGGCCGAGTTCGCCCAGCAGGTCCCGCAGCAGTGGCAGGCTGATCCCGACGACGTTGTGGTAGTCGCCCTCGAGGCCGGTGACGAAGGGCCCGCCGAGGCCGTCCACGGTGAACGCGCCCGCAACCTGCAGCGGCTCCCCGGTGGCGACGTACGCCCGGATCTCCGCGTCGCCGAGATCCGCGAAGTGCACGGTGGTGGCGGCCACGGCCGAGCGCCACCGCTCCGCGCCGTCGTGGCGCAGCAGAACGTGGTGACCGGTGTGCAGGACACCGGACCGGCCGCGCATCAGCCGCCAGCGGTCCTCGGCCTCATCG